>JALVSJ010000288.1 GCA_027024445.1 Desulfobacterales bacterium | reverse complement strand
GAGTTATCCCTCATCCATATCGTCTGGCTATGGCTACACGGCAATCATTGTGGCCTGGCTGGCAAAATTAAACCCTCTTCTTACAATTTTGTCTGGATTGTTCTTTGCCGGGATTGTGGTGGGAGGGGATGCCATTCAGGTCTCTCTCGGGCTTCCTGCTGCTACGGTCCAGATCTTCAACGGCATCTTGCTCTTTTCCCTCATTATGGGTGATTACTTCCTTAACCACCGGGTAAAACTGGTGGCCAGGGAGGCGGCATGATGGATTCCCTTATCGTGGCAGTGATCCATCGCACCCTTGTTGCCGGCACTCCGCTCTTACTGGGTACTCTGGGAGAGATTGTAGCAGAGCGCGCGGGAATCCTGAACCTTGGAGTGGAGGGTATGATGGCCGTGGGGGCTGTAAGCGCGTTTACCACTACATTTGTGACAGGTAGCATCCTGCTCGGTGTCCTTGTGGCTATTGCCGCTGGCACATTTCTGTCATTGATCCATGCATTTGTCTCAGTGACCCTCAAGGCAAACCAGGTGGTCTCGGGGCTTGCCCTTGTCATGTTCGGTCTTGGCTTGAGCGGGCTCTGGGGCAAGTCCTTCATAGGCACACCTCTTCCCACAAGGGTACATGACCTTAAAATACCGATCCTTGGGGACATCCCGTACATAGGGAAAATGTTTTTTCACCAGGATCCTTTTCTCTATGTGGCCGTGATCCTGGGTGTTGTTTTCTGGTTTGGCCTAACCCATACCAGATGGGGTATTGTGATCCGGTCGGTGGGGGAGAGTCCGGCTGCTTCTGAAAGCCAGGGGGTAAATGTATCCGCAGTTCAATATCTTTCAACAATGATAGGCGGTGCGCTGGCAGGATTGGCAGGTGCCCATCTCTCCCTTTCTTACAACAGGGCCTGGGCAGAGGGAATGACAGGGGGAAGGGGCTGGATTGTCATCGCGCTTACCATCTTTGCCTTGTGGAATCCCCTGCGGGCCTATTTAGGGGCATTTCTCTTTGGTGGCATATTTGTACTTCAATACCTTTTGCAGCCCCTGGGTATCCCGCCAAACATACTGGGCATGCTTCCATACCTCATTACGCTCATCGTGCTTGTCATTGCAGTGATAGGTAAAGACGCCCGAAAACATGCCGCCCCTGCCATGCTTGGTGAGCCCTATTTAGGCGGAGAGGGTTAAACCACTGCTTGCGAATGCCTGTCTACCTCTAATAGAAGCTCCCAGGCCTCTTTGAATCGGGCATACTTACTTCCGGCCCTCACGCTGTCCGGGTTGAGCGATACTATCCTCCTTGGCATGAATTGATGAGGAATCACATAGTGGGTCACTTTTTTCCTGCCCTCGCAGCGAAGCACCAAGAAATCAAATTCGTCTGGGGCCCATGCAAAGTTGTTGAACCTGTAATAATAGACATTGCCAATCCTGAGAGGTGATCTGCAACGCCTCACTCCAACGGTTTTACCGTTTGAAAGCTGAAAATAGAACCTGGCCTTTTTTCTCAGTTCGTAATCCAGCCCCGCTGCTTGTAT
>JALVSJ010000287.1 GCA_027024445.1 Desulfobacterales bacterium | reverse complement strand
TGGGGCTTGTGCTGGCCACCCAATACACTGCGCAGCTCAAAAGGAGCGGGGATGGCAGCATGAATTTGCTGTCTGCAATTCTGGGCAATGTAGGCACAATCCTTATCTTCAGGCTTGGTCATGAAGATGCAATCAGCATGGCCCCTGCCCTCTATCCAGCTTTCTCCTCTGTGGACATTGTGGGGCTGCCCAACTGGCATGGTTATGCCCGAATGCAAATAGACGGTCAAGCCACGCCGCCATTCAGCTTCAAGACAAGAAAGGACCCATCTGTGTACAGGAAAAGTACAGCAAGGCGCATACGCTCAATGTCCAACCGCAGATACGGTACCAGGGCCAGCCAAGTGGATGCCCAGATCCGCAAGAGGCGGACAATTTGGATAGACACCAAAAAGGCCGACGAAAATTAGTTCCATATCTTCTCTAAAATCCCCCGTAAAGGACTTCCTCCAGAAAAATTCCTGTGAGCTGAAATAACTGGCGAAAACTGTCGTCATTTATGGATCAGCAAGGATTTTGAGATTGGAAACAGGCTGAGTCGGACGCGTGACTAGATTCTGCATCAGAGTCCCAAACTAAGAAGCAAAAGAATCATTGGAAAGGAGGCAGGATGAAGGTATTCTTTACAGGAGGCACAGGATTTGTTGGCAGTTTCCTCGCCGCAGAGCTGCTCAATGCTGGTCATAGTATCATCTTTCTTGCGAGAGGCAAGGGAAGATTGTCTGCCAGAAGAAGGATTGAGGCTGCGTTGAAGTTTGTCAGCCCCATGGCACGATATAAGCTCAACCGCCACTGCACTATCATTGAAGGAGATATAACTCAAAAGGGGCTCGGGCTATCTAAACTGGACCGCAGGTACCTGGAGATGTCCCATATCGATGCAGTCTATCATTGTGCAGCCTCTGTTGATTTCTCTGAGATGAACAGGGACATGACAAGAAAGATAAACGTAGACGGTACGGTGCACACATTGGAAATAGCGCATCACATGGGAGTGTCAATCTTTCATCATATGAGCACCCTTTACGTTGCTGGAGCAAGAGAAGGGAAAATCCTTGAAACAGACCTCAGTCTAGACCAGCGCTTTAATAACCCATATAAGGAAACCAAGGCTAAAGCAGAAGCTATTGTCAAACAGTGGTCTCGCAAGACCGGTATCCCTTCGGTCATCTACAGGCTGCCAATTGTATTAGGCCACAGTGCCACTGGCAAGACCCCTACTTTTTCAGGCTTCTATGGTTTTTTCAAGGCATTCTGGAGACTGGCGAAGACAGTGAGAAAAAGGATAGGCTCAGATCCAAAGTTTGTGAGAGATGGTATTAGGCTTGTTGGCTGTGATGTCCACGTGCCTCTGTATGTCAACTGCACCCGGCACTCAAGGGTAGACCTTATACCCATTGATTGGGTCACCCGTATGATCCTTTCATTGTCCAGCAAAGAATCTGCTAGGAACAAAACATTTCATTTGAGCCATCCCAAGGCACCTTCTTCCCTTGAGGTTATAAGGGCCTCTCTGCCCGTGATAGGACTCAAAGGAC
>JALVSJ010000286.1 GCA_027024445.1 Desulfobacterales bacterium | reverse complement strand
CCGGTATCCCACTGCTTTCCCTCGTGTCCTTCGTGGCGATACTCGTTGTTGTGATAGTAGCTGCGAGTATTTTAGGAGCTTTGCTGAGATCTCTGTCCCAGAAAGGACCTATGGGCATTCTAGATCGCTTGTTCGGAGCAGGGCTTGCAACTGCTAAGGGGCTAGTAATTACATACCTGGGCATTGTGCTCTTGACGTTTTTTTTGCCTGCAAAGACTCCCCTGATTGCCAAGTCGAAACTGGCTCCTGTTATTATTTCTTCTTACCAGAGTATGATAAGTGTTATCTCGCCTGACTTCTACAGGAAGTGGAAGAATAAATTCTCGGAGAAGACTAAGCACTCCGGAACAGTGAGAAAGTCCATGCCACCCGCCAAGAAACAAAACAATGGACATTAGAAGGCTTTCAGAAGCGATCGTTCGTTTGGTTAATCTTGCAGCCCGGTTGAGGGGTCCAGGGGGTTGTCCCTGGGACGCCAAGCAAACTTACGACACGGTGAAAAATTACCTGCTTGAAGAGGCTTATGAAGTAGTGGATGCCGTTGAACGGCATGATCCTCAACTTGTGTGTGGTGAACTAGGAGATCTTCTTTTTCAAATAGTTTTTATGGCACAGCTGGCCACGGAAAGGGGAGAATTTGACCTGACTGATGTTATCGAAGAGATAGAAGAAAAGATGATACGCCGACATCCCCACGTGTTTGGCCATGTACGGGTAAAAGACGCAGAAGAAGTAGCGGAGAACTGGGCCAAGATTAAAGAGACCGAAAAGGGAGCTGTCGGGGCAAAGGGCCCAAGTGGACTGCGTGAGGTGCCCATAGCGCTACCTGCCCTTTTGAGGTGTCACAGGCTCTGCGAACGAGCATCAAAAATGAAATTTGAAATTGGAAGGCTGGAGGACCTACCGAGACTCGTTGAGGAGGGAACAAGACTTGTCCGAAATGTTGGTGGTAAAGAGATTAGCGAAGAATCGGCGAAGATCTTGGGCTGGTCACTGTTTGCCTTTGCAGAAATTGTGCGTCAAAAGGGAGGTAATGCTGAAGATTTAGTCAGGAAGACCAACGAACGGTTTGTGGAGGCAGTTGAGGCTTTAGCAAAGGTATTGGAGGAAGATGGGATCGAGATGGAAGAAGCAGATGAATCGCAACTGAGGAAGGCCTGGGAAAAGGTGAGAGAAAGGATCTGAGACGCCCGGGGTAAATGAGGTGAAAAGGAAAAAGAGCACAAAGGCAAAGGGTTCGCGCTTGAAAGCCATTGCCAAATGGTCAGCGGTACCTCTGGCTGTGATTTTTGTGATCACGAATCTTCAGGTTTTGGTATTGCGGTTTTTCGATCCGCCCTCCACTTCGTTCATGATATGGCAGACCATTCATGGCAAAAAAGGGTCAAGGCAACCAAGCTCTCTGGCCTACTGGTGCAAGCTGAGAGACATCTCCCCTTATCTTAGAAAAGCAGTGCTTGCTGGTGAAGACCAACGATTTTTGTCTCACCATGGTTTCGATATTATCGAATTGGAAGGGGCTATAAAGGATCTTGCAAGAAAAAAGGCGAAAAGGGGGGCCAGCACCATTACTATGCAAGTTGCGAGAACCGTTTATCTATGGCCTGGCAGGAGTTGGATCCGCAAGGCAATTGAAGCCTATTATACAGTGCTCATTGAACTATATTGGTCCAAGCATAGAATCTTAGAAGTATATCTGAATACGGTGGATTGGGGGACGGGCATAGTAGGGGCAGAAGCTGCGGCTAGAAAATACTTTCATATCTCTTGCAAAAATGTCTCAAGAAGCCAAGCTGCGGCTCTGGCGGCTGTGTTGCCCAGCCCCCATAGATGGTCTCCTGTAAGGCCAAATAGACATGTCCAAAAGAGGAAAATGAGAATTCTTAAGGACATGGATAAAATGCCGTTGTTGTAGTTATGACCTCGCGAGTTAAGGCAATAGCATTCAGCTTAAAGGGTATCAGTCTGAAGTGGAAACTACTGATACCCTTTCTCTCATTGGCCTTTTTCGGGACTGTGACACTGGTTTACATAGGGCTAACCTCTCAGTACCGTCTAATAGAAAGGGAAGAGAGGAAGGAAATAAGAAGGGCTTATGAGGTGTTTCTCTCAGAAATTGAGAGCAGAAAAATTCAAATGCTATCTATGGCTTCTGTCATAGCCGAAGACCCTATTGTGGCCAGATTGCTAGGCGCCAGAGACCGACGACATTTACTTGAAACACTAAGACCCATGTTTGAGAAGCTTAGGAGACAATTTGGTGTAAGCCTGATACATTTACATGTGCCCCCGGGCAAATCGTTTCTTCGCCTACATGCACCCGAGAGCCATGGTGAGATGCTTGCTTATAGAAAAAGCGTGATAGAGACTCTGCGCAACAAAGAACCAATAACTGCACTTGAGTGGGGACTGACGGGCCTGGCCATAAGAGGGGTAAGTCCCGTACTGCTTGGCGAAAAGCTTGTGGGTAGTGTTGAGGTTGGATATCCATTTGGAGGCCCATTTTTGTCCAATCTGAAGCAGAACTGGGGTCCTGATTTCACCGTATATGAAAAGAAGGGAAAGTCGACTTATGTGCAGCTTGCCTCCACCAGTGAGGGTGGTGGTGTGTTCATGCAATTAAAAGATAAGATAGGTCCGACAGATACTCCTAAGGTGCTCATTGCCCCAAAAGGGTTCACGAAGATTTCCGTGCTAATCGGTCCTATCTTGGATTACTACGGCGAGATTGTTGGCGTGGTAGAGATTGATATTGATAGGACCGGGATTGAGAAAAGCCTGAGTCATACAAGAAAACTAATGTTTCTCGCCGGGTCGGTGGGCATTGGGCTGTCGTTTTTCCTTACATGGTTGATTGCATCGATCTTCGTGCGACCTATAAGACAAATAGTCAGACAGGCAGAGGAAATAGCAGAAGGGATACGAGAAACTAGATTGGAGGAGCGGCCTCCAGACGAAATGGGGCATTTGAGCACGGCCCTGAATAAGATGCTGGAGTCTTTGCAAGCTAGACAAAGACAGATCGAGGACTACGCACGAACTTTAGAGCAGAGGGTGAAAGAGCGCACGGCTGATTTGGTAGCCTCAGAAGAGAAGTACCGGACGTTGGTGGATAACCTGCCACTGGTCGTTTATAGGCTTCAAGAGGACGGAACTGTGGAGTTCATTAATCCTTATTTTACAGAGAAACTGGGTTACACTCCTGAGGAGGTGGTGGGAAACAAGGACTTCTGGCGAACGGTGATATGTGGCGAGAAGGGGCTAGTGGAAAGTATAATAGAGGCCTGCTGGGGAAAGAAGAAGGAAATGCGTACTGAACGAAGAGTGAGGAGCAGATCTGGGCAACTCTTTGTCTTTATTGATCAAGCCATACCTATGAAAGATGAAGACGGATGCGTAAAGTGGATAGACGGTATAATGCTGGATATTACGGAGTTAAAAAGACTCCAGGAAAGGGCTCTGAGGGGTGAGGAAATTCGAATTCTGGGAGAAATGTCTGCCAGGTTTGCCCATGAACTGCGCAATCCTTTAGTTACGGCTGGTGGGTTTGCACGCCGGCTTCTCAACAAGCTTCCAGAAGAAAACGAGTATAGGAAATTCGCAGAGATCATAGTTGAGGAAGTTTCAAGGCTTGAAAACGTCCTTAGAATCATGTTGTCAACCATAGAGCCCATTCAACTGTCCATTAACGAAGTTAATCCCACCAAGCTCCTGGGGTTGTGTAAGACTGATCTGGCCGAAGAGCTGCGGTCCAAGGATGTTAAGCTGGATCTGCAGGTCGCAAAGAAGCTCCCTACTCTTCATGGTGATGAGGGTTTGCTCCTCAGAGCACTTGAGAGTTTGCTTCAGCACGCTGTTGCAATGGTGCCGCCGGGCGAAAACATAAAAATGGATGTGGATGTATATGACGATTCGATGGTTATTAAGATAAACTACAGGGCACCAGGTCTAGATGAAGAGGATATCGAACAATTTTTCTTGCCGAGACAGGTGGAAGTAGTTAAGGAAACAGTTCTTGATTTACCTTTATCGAAAATAATTATCCATCGTCACGGAGGCATGGTGGAGGTTACCAGGGCCAAAGACAGCGATTTGGTTAGCATCAAGATAGAGCTGCCTGTCAAGGAAGGCTGAGGATAATAGCCACAGGTTAAGGAAGGAAAATAAGGGAAATAGTGATAAAGAGCTTTATAATAAATACTCTTGTGGTGGTCCACAGTATCATAATGTGCCTTTGGGGCCTTTTAATAGTCCCTTTTGACCGGACAGGGAAGCGTGTACACTTTTACGCGGCTGTGCCATGGGCAAAAGTGGTCCTATGGCTTTGTGGCGTAAAGGTGATTACCAGAGGGCTAGTAAACATAGATCCCTCAGTCCCTAGGATTTATATGACAAACCACCAAAGCTATCTAGACGTCTTTGGCCTTTTGTCGATTCTGCCTGTGGACTTTAAATTTCTTATGAAACAAGAACTGATGAAGATACCCCTGCTGGGCTTCGCCATGAGAAGGGCGGGTTACATCGGTATCGAGCGGGAAGACCCCAGAAAGGCAGTTGAAAGCATGAGGGCTGCAGCCGAGAGGATCAAGAATGGTGCATCAGTGTTGATTTTCCCTGAGGGCACGAGGAGCCCTGATGGCAATCTTCAAGACTTCAAAAGAGGGGGTTTCAATTTGGCCCTTCGCGCTGGATGCGACATTACGCCCATAGGTATAGCCGGCAGTGGTAGGCTGGTACCCAAGGGAAGTTTTAGGGTTAGAAAAGGGATCTTTGCGATTTCTATCGGGCAGCCCATAAGAACTTCTCAGTATTCCAAGAAGTCGATAGGAGCTCTGATGGAAGAGGTAAGACAGGCTATCCAATCGCTGAAACAGGACTCCGAGGAGTTATTAAGACTTGAACAATAGTGAACGTGGCGGGATGGTCAAAATGCATCAGGACAGATTCATAGAGGCTTATAGGAAATTCAGGGAAAGCGTGGATCTTGAA
>JALVSJ010000285.1 GCA_027024445.1 Desulfobacterales bacterium | reverse complement strand
GTATAAGGAATATTGAAGGTAAGGGCGCTGCGCCTGATCTCATAGGACTCTGCAATGGCCTTCTTATCACTTGTCGTATTAATAACCAGATCGATCTCGCCGTTCTTGATCATATCCACAATATTTGGCCTTCCCTCCCTTACCTTGTTTACTTTCTCGTTTTGTATCCCATGGGAGAGCAAAAAGGCTGATGTACCCCTGGTGGCCACTATCCTGAAACCCAGGTCATACAGGGTAAAGGCCACTTCCAGCAGGCCCATCTTGTCCTCATCTTTAACACTGATGAATACAGTGCCCGAAGCAGGGATATTTTGGCCGGCTGCAAGTTGAGACTTGGCAAAGGCCATGGCAAATGTGTGGTCAATACCCATTACCTCGCCCGTTGACTTCATCTCGGGTCCCAGGATCGTGTCCACCCCCGGGAATCTTGCAAAGGGGAACACCGATTCCTTTACTGAAACATGGGAGGGAACTACTTCCTTGGCCAGCCCTAATTCCTCGAGACTCATCCCCATTATTACCTTTGTTGCCAGCTTTGCCAGGGGGACGCCAGTAGCCTTGCTCACAAAAGGAATGGTCCTGGATGCCCGTGGGTTCACCTCCAGTACATAAACCACATCGTTTTTCACGGCATACTGGATATTCATTAGCCCTACAACACCCAGTTCATTGGCTATGGCCCGCGTCTGCTCCTGTATCTGGGCAATTATGTCTTCCTTCAGGCTAGTCGGGGGAAGTACACATGCGCTGTCACCACTGTGAATTCCAGCCTCCTCAATATGCTCCATTATCCCCCCGATTATGGTCCTCTGCCCGTCTGATATAGCATCCACGTCTATTTCAGTGGCATCCTCCAGGAATCTGTCTATGAGGACTGGTTTGCCTGGTGACACATCCACAGCCGTCTCAATGTAGTACTCCAGGTCCTTTCTGTCATAGACAATCTCCATTGCCCTGCCACCAAGCACAAAAGAAGGGCGCACCATTACGGGATAGCCAATCTTGTCTGCCACTTCAATGGCCTCGGCCACATTTGTTGCAATTCCATTGTCAGGCTGCAGTATCCCCAATTTGCGCAGCATCTCCTGGAACCGATCTCTGTCTTCCGCCCTATCAATGCTGTCAGGCGAGGTGCCGAGGATACGTACCCCCGCTTCAGCCAAGGCAACAGAAATATTTAAAGGGGTCTGGCCGCCGAACTGGACGATAACGCCTTCGGGTCTTTCCTGTTGCACTATATTGAGCACATCTTCCCTCGTCAGGGGCTCAAAGTACAGCCTGTCTGATGTGTCATAGTCTGTACTAACTGTCTCGGGGTTGCTGTTGACCATGATGCTCTCAATGCCCATCTCCCGAAGGGCGAAGGAGGCCTGCACGCAACAATAGTCAAACTCTATGCCCTGTCCGATCCGATTGGGACCGGCTCCCAGAATAACCACCTTCTTCTTCTTTGAACTGCGGATCTCATTTTCCTGCTCATAGGTGGAATAGTAATAGGGAGTATATGCCTCAAACTCCGCAGCGCACGTATCAACCAGTTTGTAGACA
>JALVSJ010000284.1 GCA_027024445.1 Desulfobacterales bacterium | reverse complement strand
ATGCTCTCCTCGGAAACATCCATGACTATGGCGTCCTGCTTTATGTCCGTGATGGTCAGGCACACGCCGTCAATGGAGACGCTGTCCCCTATTTCGCATTCCATGCTGTCAAAGGGGGGCACGATGGTGAGTATCATGTCTCTACCCACCCTCGTTACGGACTTTACTGTGCCTATGCCTTCTACCAGTCCGGTAAACATTGAGACCTACGCCTCTGTCTTGCTGAATATTTTACTCATACTGGGGATAGGCAGTCACCAATACGTCCTCGCCAAATCTTCGCACACTCGCCTCCCTCAAGCCCAAACAACCTTGTATCTTAGCAGGGCCTTTGCCAAAGCTCATGGGCACACCATCGCTCGCCCCTAGGAGCTTTGGGGCCAGAAAAATGAGAACTTTGTCCACCAGCGCCCCTTTCAGTAGAGAATAGTTGAGCCGGGCTCCACCTTCGACAAAAAGGGAAAGAATTTCTTTGCCTCCCAATATATCCATAAGTGCACGCAAGTCAATCATCCCTTTCTTCAACGGGCATCTGATAACTGAAACTTCCATTCTTTCAAGTTCTTTTACCTTCGACTCCGCCCGACACCTGGACCCAATCACTACGGCACTGGGGTGCTTGCCGGCGGTCTTAAATATTTTAGCATCAATGGGGCTCCTCAGGCCACTGTCAACCACTATACGTAGGGGCTGCCTTGCCAAGGAACTTACTCCGTCGCGGGCTGTAAGCATGGGATCGTCCTTAATCACTGTTCCGGCCCCCACCATAACCGCATCAGAGATCTGTCGCATCCTGTGCACATAACGTCTGGCTTGAGGCCCGGTGATCCATTTGGAGTGCCCTGTCCTTGTGCCCATCCATCCGTCCAGGGTGAGGGCGGACTTCAATATCACGAAAGGAGACTTGGTAGTGACGAATTTGATGTACGCTTCATTGATGCGCCTGCACTCGTTCTCCAGAACACCCACTTGGACATCAATACCGTGCCGAGCAAGATAGGCACAACCTCCACCACTCACATTGGGGTTGGGATCTCTCATCCCTACAACCACCCGGCTGACTCCTGCCTTCACAATGGCATGGGTGCAGGGCGGGGTTCTTCCGTAATGATTGCAGGGCTCAAGGGTAACGTAGAGGGTACTACCCGGCGCCTTGTAACGGATCTTCTGAAGGGCAGCTACCTCTGCATGAGGCTCTCCAGCCTTTTTATGGTATCCTTTTGCGAGTACCTCGCCGTTGCGGACAACAACCGCACCCACAGCAGGATTAGGAGAGGTCTTCCCTATCCCCTTTTTGGCCTCTGCAAGGGCAAGCCGCATAAACTTAATATCTAGTTCTGAACTCATAATATGAAATATTCACAGATCAAATGGGCCTTCTACGAAGGCGTCAGCCCTCTTTCTTTTCTTTCCTAGCCCTCAGGATTTCCTCCAGCTCTGCCATAAATTCATTTATATCCTTAAACTGCCTGTACACGGATGCAAAGCGCACGTAAGCCACCTCATCCCATTCCCTCAATGTCTGGATCACTCTCTCCCCTATCTCGGTGCTCTCAATCTCCTTTTTGCCCTGATCCTGAAAATGTGACTCCAGTGAGTCCACGAATTCCTCGATCTGTGTCATACTTATGGGTCTTTTCTGGCATGCCTTTCTGATTCCCGAGATAATCTTGTCACGATCAAAGGGCTCTCTTCTTCCATCCCTTTTCACTACCATGGGCAGCATTTCTTCCAGCTTTTCATAGGTAGTGAACCTTCGGCCGCACTCGAGGCATTCCCTGCGCCTGCGGATCATCCTGCCGTCTTTGCTAAGTCGCGAATCTATCACGCGGTTATTAATCTGGGAGCAGTATGGACATCTCACTGTTTCACCCTTACAAGTTTTATTCCCGCTTCTTCCAGCATCTGCGCTGCCAGGGGATCATCGTATCCTTCTTCGTAGTATATCTTCTCGATGCCAGCATTGATTATCATTTTGGAGCATATGACGCAGGGCCGGTTTGTACAATAAAGGGTGGCACCAGCAATTGAAATGCCATGGTACGCGGCCTGAATAATGGCGTTTTGCTCCGCGTGGAGCCCCCTGCATAGCTCATGATGCGTGCCCGAAGGTATGGATGCCTCCTTTCTGAGGCACCCTGTCTCCTCACAGTGCCTAAGACCTGCTGGCGCTCCGTTGTATCCGGTCGCCAAGATTCGCTTGTCCTTTACGATAATAGCTCCTACATGTCTCCTGAGGCATGTGGAACGCTGTGCGACCATCTTAGCGATCCCCATAAAATACTCTTGCCATGATGGTCTGGGCAAATCTACCCCCTTTCTCATCCAACTATTTTCGATCACCCTTCGGTTTCCCAACCCAGCTTGACACTTTTACCCAATGTGGTCTCCACCTATTATGGGGCTCTATTGCCCTGCACAAGACACAGCAAAAAAATGTTGTCTTGATCTTCCTGCGATAAGCTACGGGGTATCGAGAGAGGAATAAATTGGGTAGGAGTTGCAGATATCCGCTACTTCAACCTTTGCGCTCTTGAGGGTCGTGTCATTGTGGGGATTGTCCAAGACCCTCTTTATGATACCCGCAATCCGCCTCATTTCTCCCTCGGTGAGTCCCCTTGTGGTAAGAGCAGGGGTCCCCAGCCTCAAACCACTTGTCACTTTCGGGCCTCTTTTGTCAAAAGGAACCGCGTTCTTATTGGCAACAATCCCCACCCGCCCAAGGGCCTGTTCAGCTTCCAATCCTGAGAGCCCAAAATTCGTCAGGTCTATGAGAACCAGATGATTATCAGTTCCTCCGGTGATCAAGTCAAAACCCAGCTCTTTCAATTCCTCTGCAAGGGCCTTTGAGTTTCGAACCACCTGCTCCTGGTATCTTGCAAACCCAGGCTGTAGTGCCTCGCTGAATGCCGCGGCCTTGGCCGCAATCACGTGCATTAAGGGCCCCCCTTGGATGCCGGGGAATATCCCTTTATCAATCTTGCTACCATATTTTTCTTCGGCAATAATGAGTCCCCCTCGAGGGCCCCTTAGCGTCTTGTGAGTGGTACTGGTTACAAAATCAGCCACACCAACTGGACTCGGATGGAGCCCCGCAGCCACAAGCCCAGCAATATGTGCCATGTCTACCATAAGGTAGGAGCCGAACTGATCAGCAATATCCCTGAAGCGATAAAAGTCAATAATCCGGGGGTAAGCGCTCGCCCCTGCTATTATCATTCTAGGGTTGTGGCACTTGGCCAGATCTCTGACCTGATCGTAGTCAATCAGATGGGTACCGGGTCTTACGCCGTAACTCACTGAGCGGAAAATTCGGCCCGAAAAGCTCACTTCGCTTCCATGGGTGAGATGCCCTCCGTGGGATAGTTCCATACCCAGGATAGTATCTCCGGGCTCCAAGAAACTGAAATATACGGCCATATTGGCCTGGGATCCAGAATGGGGCTGCACGTTAACATACTGAGCGTTGAAGAGTCTCCTCGCCCTGTCTATGGCTAGCCGCTCCACTACGTCCACATAATCACAGCCGCCATAGTACCTGGAACCCGGATATCCCTCAGCATACTTGTTAGTCATTACACTGGCCTGGGCTTCCATTACAGCCTTACTGGCATAATTTTCTGAGGCGATCATAACAAGGCTGTTCATTTCCCTTTTCAATTCTGACTGGATCGCGCTGTAAACTTCTATGTCCGATTCCCTTAGAGGTATTTCCACAACCTTGCTCCAATCAGTCTATTTGTTTGATTCTCCTTTCATGCCGACCGCCTTCAAAGGGAGTCGACAAGAATTCCCGTACCATTTCCTGAGCTAGGCTGATCCCGATTATGCGACCACCCATTGCCAGAATGTTGGCATTATTGTGCTGCCGGCTCAACCTGGCTGTCAGGATGTTATGACACAGAGCAGCACGCACGCTCTTATGCCTATTGGCAACAATGCTCATGCCTATACCAGTACCACAAATAAGGATACCAAAGGGATACCTCTGCGCTCCTATCTCGTCTGCCACCCGGTGGGCAACCGGAGGATAGTCAGCCGATTCCCGGCCATAAACACCCACATCTTCCACCCCATGGCCCAGTTCCCGTGTCAAGAATATCTTGAGATCTTCTTTGAGGTCAAAGCCGGCATGGTCTGAACCAATGATAATTTTCATGAAACACCCAATGTACCCAGGCCCCGATATGCCCTAGGCCTTATCATGCATCCAAAACCCATTTCCTGATGCGTATCTTCTTAAGGTTCGTATGCCCTGAATACTAAGCAAGCGTTTGTTCCTCCAAAGCCAAAAGAATTGGACATGGCCACCTTTACCTCGGCTTTCCTTGCCTTGTTGGGTACATAGTCAAGGTCACATTCTGGGTCCGGAGTTTCATAATTAATCGTTGGAGGAATTATCCCATTCTTAATCGTCAATACCGTGAAGGCTGCTTCAACCCCACCTGCCCCACCTAGAAGGTGTCCTGTCATGGACTTGGTGGAACTGATGGCAAGCATGTAAGCATGGTCGCCAAAAAGCGCCTTAATGGCTTTGTTCTCCGATAAGTCATTGAGCTTGGTAGAGGTGCCATGGGCATTAATATAATCCACGTCCGTGGTCCTAAGCCCTGCATATTCCAGAGCCATTTTCATGCAGCTTATGGCGCCTTCGCCTTCGGGCTCAGGCGCGGATACATGGTATGCATCTGCTGACATGCCGTAGCCAACAACCTCTGCATAAATCTTAGCGCCCCGCTCAAGTGCATGTTCAAGTTCTTCAAGAATCAACACGGCCGCCCCCTCTCCCATGACAAAGCCGTCACGGTTTGCGTCAAAGGGCCTGGATGCTTTCTCAGGCTCATCATTACGAGTTGAGAGCGCCCGCATGGAGCAAAACCCACCCAACGCCAGAGGAGTCACCACTGCTTCCGCACCGCCGGTCAGCATTGCATCAGCAATGCCCTCACGGATCATTCGAAATGATTCACCAACAGCATGGGCACTAGCCGCACATGCTGTCTCAATGGAGATATTGGGCCCTTTTGCCCCAAACTCTATGGCGATCTGGCCAGGGGCCATGTTAGCTATCATGCCTGGGATGAAAAATGGGCTTACCCTCCGAGGTCCCCTGTCCAGCAGTATCTTGTGGTAGTGCTCCAGCATCTCAAGGCCACCAAGACCCGAGCCCATCACGCATCCCACACGGTGACTGTTGCTCGCGTCGATTTTCAGGCCTGAGTCTTCCATCGCCATTCTTGCCGAAGCAACCGCATAGTGTATGAAGACATCAAAATGTCTTAT
Source organism: Desulfobacterales bacterium (assembly GCA_027024445.1). Lineage (GTDB taxonomy): Bacteria > Desulfobacterota > DSM-4660 > Desulfatiglandales > Desulfatiglandaceae > B111-G9. The sequence continues at coordinate 9,274 of JALVSJ010000284.1, read as the reverse complement.
CTGTTTTTTGTCCATGAAATCTTCGGAGTGGAAATCCTTCACCTCTCCAGCAATTCTCGTTGTAAATGGAGAAGCGTCAAACTTGGTAATGGGTCCGATACCTGATTTTCCCTGGCAAGCCCTCTCCCAGTTCTGTTCCACTCCTACCCCCAGGGGGGATACCATTCCAAGGCCTGTTACTACGACTCTACGGGGCATGACATTGCTCCTTTCTTTACAAGCCTTTCGAGTATAGCATACTTCTTAGCCTATAGCCTTTTGGATATACTCAATGGCATCCTTGACCGTTGCTATTTTCTCAGCGTCCTCGTCAGGAATGGAAATATCAAATTCCTCTTCCATCGCCATAATCAATTCTACCTGATCAAGAGAATCAGCTCCAAGGTCATCCACAAAGGAAGCCTCAGGCACCACATCCTCTTCCGCAACATCCAACTGCTCACAAATAATCTTTTTTACTTTTTCTTCGATCTCTCCCATTCGTACATTACCTCCTCACTGTTTTTTTCTTCTCTTGCAAAGCGTTACCCACTTTTCACAAATTCATAAGCTACATAGTACCCATCCATAAATCAATTTTGGGTACGAAGAAGTTTCCAATCCAGAAATGAGAATTTTTGCGCAAGATCAAGGCTTCCGAGGACCCGCCCGAAGGGTGGAGAGTCCAAGCGAAGCGCGGACAAATCAAGGGATTACGCGGAGGCGTACTGTAGTAGTACGTCGCACCTGTCTGCCGCCAGGCAGGCAAGCAATCCCGCAGATTGACGCAGATATTGCGGAAAAAGGCCATTTCTGGATTGGAAACTACATATAGAGCCCCCCATTAACATGTATCACCTGCCCCGTCAGATAACTGGACCCTTCGGAACAAAGCCAATATACAACCTCGGCAACTTCTTCAGGTTTACCCATTCTTCCGAGCGGAATTTGCTCCAAGAACTTTTCCCTGACTTTTTCGGGCAAAGATGCTGTCATATCGGTTTCAATAAACCCAGGGGCCACTGCGTTTACCCTTATCCCGCGAGAGGCCACCTCCCTGGCAACTGTTTTAGTGAAGCCCATTATTCCAGCCTTGGATGCAGAATAGTTGGCCTGCCCAATGTTCCCAATCTGACCTACGACGGAAGATATATTAACGATCCAACCAGAGCGGCGCTTTATCATGGGACGAATGACGGCATGTGTGCAATTGAATACGCTCTTGAGATTTACGTTAACAACTGCGTCCCAGTCTTTTTCCTCCATCCTCATAAGCAGGGTATCGCGCGTGATTCCCGCGTTGTTTACAAGCACATCCACCTTTCCATAACTATCCACGATTTGAGCGAATAGTTTGTCCACGTGGGAAAACGAAGAGACGTCCACCTTATGACTTTCAGCCTGAATCCCTTTACCATCCAATAAGTCAAGGGTCTCCTGGGCCGCTGATTCATCCGGGTCATAATGTACAAGGACAATATTTGCCTTTTCGTCGGAAAATTTCAGTGCTATACACCGGCCAATACCCCTGGATCCGCCGGTAATCACCACTGTTCTTGTAGAACTATCCTCCATAAATACCTCCCTGGCTATTGGCCCATCTGAAATCAAACCATCAATTGACCCAATTCCGCTGCCATTCTTTCCACCAATCTCTTCGATGCGTAATCAGAGGCAAGCTTTATAGCATTCTTTATCGCCCGCGGGCTGGACTCACCATGGCAAACAATACCAACCCCATTGATCCCCAAAAGGGGGGCACCGCCATACATTTCATAGTCAAATTTGTTCTCAAACGCTATCAAGCCCTTCCTTGCCAAGGCAAAGGCAACCCGTCCTAAAAGGGAAGACTTCAAATCTTTGCCAAGCATTTTCTTGACTGCTTCAGCCATACCCTCACTCAATTTAAGTGCCACATTTCCCACAAATCCGTCACAAACAATGATATGCACGTGTCCCTCAAAAATATCCCTGCCTTCTACATTACCCACAAAATTAAGTGTGCTCTTTTCGAACAGTTCCCTGGCCAGTTTTACCAGCTCATTGCCCTTAATACCTTCTTCGCCGATGCTTAGCAGGCCTATCTGAGGGTTTTCGATGCCTAAGCACGAAGTGGCAAATGCCTTAGCCATGGCGCCAAATTGAAAGAGGTGGACTGGTCTGCAGTCTACATTCGCCCCCACATCTATCAATATCACAGGGCCGTTTTCTCTCGGGAACACTCCTGCTATTGCGGGCCTGTCAACCCCCCTCAACTTTCCTAAAGTAAGTATGCCCGCCGCAACCGTTGCACCGGAATTTCCTGCACTAACAAGGGCTTGGGCTTTGCCATCCTTTACTAAATCAAAGGCCACCCGAATGGAGGCCCTTTTTTTCTTGCGAACCGCCTTGCTGGGCGGTTCATCCATCCCTATCACGTCTTGGCTATGTGCCGTCAAGATCCGATCCTTGATCCGCTGTCGCCCAAGTATCCTGTTGAGACGGGTTTCGTCTCCAACAAGGATAACGGAGATCCCAAACTCCATGACGGCTTCAACCGCGCCCTGAACCGCCACTTCTGGAGCAAAGTCTCCGCCCATGGCGTCCACGGCCACGTACATATTAACTCTCTTCGATGGAGATTACTGTCTTTCCCTTGTAACTCCCGCACTCTGGGCAGACGCGATGCGGTAAGACAGGCTCATGGCACTGCGGGCAGTAAGACACGTTAGGCATCTTCAAATGATCATGAGACCTTCTCATATTTCTCCTGGATTTTGATTTCTTTTTCTTTGGTACAGCCATCTCTCCAACCCATTCTCCCTTTATAAAAGATTCTTCAACACCTGAAATGCCGGGTGTCCTCTTCGGACATGGCAAGTGCATATTTGCTTGTTCAAATCTGTCCCGCAAATCGGGCACAGACCCATACAGTCATGTTTACACAATGTCTTCATCGGCAGCGAAAGATAAATTTGTTCCTTTATAATGCTCTCAAGATTCACCTCGTGCCCGGGCAATAAATCGATACCCATCTCTTCCTCGCCCAATTGGACATCTTCCTCTGCCTCTATGGATTCCACTACAGGCTCTAAAAACAGTTGGAATTTCCCTTTTAATTCCTTTTCATATAGCCCAAGGCACCTATCACACTGCAACATCAGGACTGTGACGATATTTCCTCTGACCATAAATCTCTTCCCAATTCTCTCGATTGTAAGGGTAGCTACCACCGGCCCATTCAAACCTTGAACCTGGTCATGGGGCACATCTGACACCCACCAATCCTCTGCAAGATGAAGATGATAGGTCTTGGGTTTGTCCTGAATTTGTGAAAGATCAATTATCATCTAGGTTCCTGAATTCATCTGTTATAACCCCTTCATCGCCTAGGGCCTCCCAGAGCCCTCTGAGCCCGTACAGAGGATAGCAAATAAATTCTCTACTATAAGCCAAGTTGTCCATATGTCAAGCTCTTTCCATACCCCGCCCGCTTACGCACCTCCCTGATCCTCCAACGATCCCACAAAATATTTCTGCATCGGACGCCTTTAAAGCTGACTTGGGACCTGGTGTCAAAATTATCTTTATTTAGTAAAAATTTTCTTTTTTTATTGACAATTAACATCCATTTTCGCTATTATTTAGAAGAGTTAGGATGACAGATGCGATGGATCATGAGGTAGCTGGCCGAATGCTTGTGGACTTGTAATTACCGGAACCGGGATTTAGAGAGGTCGAAAATGTGGAAGTATAGAGAGAGGCTTTCCTATTATGAAAAATTGCGTAGATCCCTTTACGAGGTTCTGCGTGACAATTTAGAAAGGCGTCTCATGAAGGTATCCCTTATAGACTCCTTTTACAATTACTTACGGGAAGGAGTTGAATATAGCTTCGTGGAAAAAAGCGAGCTTAAACCCTCCTCTAAGAAGATGGAAAAAGAATCAACTCTTTTCAATACTTTTATAGTGATTTTCTGCGAAGGGGTAATTAGCCCCGAATTAAAAAACTATATTAGATTTTTCCCAGAAAATGCTGTAGTTAAGAAAAATTTGCAATACTTAGCAAATTTTACCCTATATGAAAGATTTAATTTGAATTTGAGATACTTTGAAAGTCCGAGGTTTCTGGACTTCCTGGAGCAACTCCTGAATGTGGACTATGCCCTTTTGATCCAGCAGGATCCCACCATCAAAAAGCGAAACCGTTATGCCCTTACACACTTTCACGTGAAGATCGATTGGCCCATTGCTGATGCTGCAGAAGATCTTGCCAAATATTTGAGGTACATCCGTGACAACCTCTATGAGCACGGAGATAAGGTGGCCAGGATACTTCAAAACAAGCTGTTCGAGTACTACGGTTGTCACCATAGTGTGGGTGGCCGCAGAACCGCTGGCCTTATAGCAGCACAACTGCTCCGCAGGCTCGATTGTATCTCCACAGTCTTCGTATCTAGCTCGGAATCTCGCTCGATGTATAAGTATTCAGAACGTGGGGTCTCCAAATTCTTTCTGATTCAACTCAACAACGATCAAATCTCCGCCCTTGCTGAAAGGGAAGGAATGAGTGAGGATCTTTTCAAGACGAGATACCTCTACCAGGCAGAAGATTATTATGTGGGGATCACCGAGGCCACTTACAGACATACTGTCTATTCCAAGCCACCCGAAGACGGCAAGCTAAGGAAATTAAAACCGGCCTATAGCTGGTTGAGGCTGCGCGATGAGTTTCTCCATCCTAGGGTCAACGCCCTGAACTGTAGACCCATCAACTACAAGTGGGTATATGCCACTCAGTCCGAGCAGCCTCACCAACAAAGGGCTGTCGGAGAATAGCGAAATCATAGCAGATTGGGGTTCAGTGTTTTCCAAGCCTGTTAAATATTCCGACCATTAACCATATATCTAGAGCCCTGTGCCACTTAAGCAGATAAACTTTGCCGTCGTCTGCTGCCACCTTAAAGTAGTCGTGCTCTAGTCCATACCACCGGTCTACGATGTTGTTGATGCGCTTTTTCTCACCATCCACCACAAAGTACAAAGGCCTCTCATTGGCCTTGTACCCTGAATAGCAGATGACTTCTACTCTCTTGACCTCACCCAATCTCTCCCCTTTAAGGCGCTATCGGCCCCGAGGCTTCTCATTTTCCCGGGGCAGTCTCTTCTGTGTTGTATGCAGCACCCGGGGAAATGTTACCGGCTCCCACCAAGCTTTTCAGATCGTTCAGGATAAGATATCCACAAGGAATAATGATTAACGTGATCCCAGTTGCAAAGAGCACCCCAAAGCCTAGGCTCACGGCCATTGGAATCAAGAATTTGGCCTGAAAGCTTTTCTCCATGATCAATGGCATAAGCCCGGCAAACGTTGTTACGGAGGTCAAAATAATGGGCCTGAACCTCATGGCCCCCGCTCTAATCACTGCTTCCCAAAGGGCAATTCCATCTGCCCGAAGTCTATTGATTGCATCGACAAGCACCAGAGAGTCATTCACGGCAACACCCGCAAGCCCTACCATCCCGAAAAGGCTCAACAGGCTTAAGTTGAAACCCATAAGCAAATGGCCCAGGACAGCTCCTACCAAGCTGAAAGGGATGGCTAGCATGATTATGAAAGGCTGAGAGAAGGATCGAAGTGGAATTGCGAGCAGGGCATAAATCGCAAAAAGGGCAATTATAAAACCTTTTATGACATCTGAAAGGGATTCCTTTTCCTCTTTGCCCGCCCCCTCCATGGAATACCTTAAGCCTGGATAAAGATTCTTCAGTTCCGGCAGATAGGTTTTTTGCAGGTAGGACCTTATCTCATGGGCGTTTGCCACTTCCTCATCAACATCTGCTGTCACCTTTATCACCCTTCTGCGTTGAGCCCGCTCAATGGATGAATATCCTCTACTAATCTGTACTTTTGCCACTTCACTAAATGGGACCTCATAGCCCATAGGGGATCGTAGACGCATGTTCATCAGTGTCGAGACCAGGCCCCTTAATTTTTCGGGGTACCGGACCATTACCTTCACCTCATCCTCATCCCGCTCAAACCGCAGCGCCTCAGCCCCATAAAACGCAAAACGCACCTGCTGAGCCAGGTCCTCTACGGTGAACCCCAGGTCAGCGCCCTGTTCTTTGAGTTTTAGTCTTATTTCCTTTTTGCCCGGGACAAAACTGTCGTTAATGTCATATATTCCAGGGTATTGGCTGAGCTCTCGCTTTAAGTCTTCAGCGGCCCGCATGAGCATTCGTTCATCATCTAGTGAGAGGTGGACCTCGATTGGGTTGCCTGGGCTGAAAAACTCTGCCCGGAAGAGAAGCGATTCGGCCTCTGGAACTCGGCCGACCTTCTTCCTCCACAAATTCAATAGCTTGGTGGCGCTTATATGTCTTTTCTCTTCGCCCAAAAGCTGAACAAAAATCTGGGCGAGATTCCCGCCAGTATCTGCTGAGCCTGCCCTTGGCCCATGGCCAGCCATTTGGGCCCCAATCAAGGAAGCCATATATCTCATCAGCGGAGGTGAGCCTTTCGGCCGCCCCCGTTCGGCTTCTCGTAACACTGAAATTGCACAGCCTTCCAAATACTTGACCATCTCTTGTGTTTTTTCCAGGGGCGTGCCGGCTGGCATGGTCAGATTACACATAAGTACATCACTTTCCACCCGGGGGAACAATGTAAATTTGATTACCCTTCCTGTCCACAGCCCTCCTACCAGCAGTAACATGGCCAACGCAATGGCTGCTGAGGCATATCTCCACTTTAAGGCATACTTTAATATTGTTTTATAAGGATTTGATATTACCCAGTTTAACGCTCTTACAACTGCCTTTTTTTCTGTCTCACCTCCACGCTCACCTGCATTAAACTTGGATCGCGCAAGGTGTGCTGGAAGAATAAGAAGGGCCTCCGTCAGTGAACCAAAGAGCACTACTATTACCACTATAGGGATGTTCCGCATGAATTTTCCCATAATTCCGCTGCCCATAAGCAAGGGCCAGAAGGCCGCCACCGTAGTTAGGACAGAGAAGATCACGGGCCTGCCCACCTCCAGAGCCCCCTCGATGGAAGCCTTGAGGGGATCCTTTATTGTCTGACGTTTCCGAAATACGTTTTCCCCAATCACTATGGCGTCATCCACCACTATTCCCAGTACCATTATGAAGGCGAATAAAGAGATCATATTAATGGAGACATCTAGCTGGGGAAAACACATAAGTCCTGCCGCAAAGGACACTGGAATGCCAAGGGCCACCCAGAAAGCAAGCTTAAGGTTAAGAAAGACTCCCAGCAAGATTCCAACAAGGACAAGGCCTATGGACATATTTTTTAGTAACAGCCGAATCCTGCTCCACAAGATCTCTGAGCGGTCTTGGTACAGGTCAATCTTTACACCGGCGGGCAACGTGGGCCTGACCCGCTTAACATATTCTTTTACAGTTGCGGCCACCTTCAATGCACTCTGTGCTGCAACCCTATAAACCAGGATAATCGCTGCGGGCTTGCTCTGAAAACGGGTTCGAAGGTCCTGATCCTCAAATCCGTCTCTTATCTCTGCAATCTGCCCCAGAGTGATTCTTGTTCCGTCTGGCTTTGATAGAACAACAACATTGCGAAACTCTGAGGCGCGATATTTACGCCCCTTGGTTCTCACCAGGAGCTCCCTGCCCCGCTCCTTTATCCTGCCCGCTGGGAGATCAAGGCTAGCTTTTCTTACAATTTTTGAAACCTGGCCCAGAGTCAGTCCATATTCTCTTAAGGTGCGCTCTGGAATCTCTATTTGAATTTCAGGATTTCTTACACCATAAACCTCGGCCTGGGTTACACCGGGTAGGTTAGTAATATCATCGCGAACCTGATCAGCCAGATATTTCAGCGTGGATTCTGGAACATCGCCGTATATCGCCACATCAATAACCTGGGTCTTTCTGGTTATCTCTCTCACCACTGGGTCTTCAGCTTCCTCGGGAAACGTATTAATTCGATCAACCTCGGCCTTAACTTCATCAAGTAATTTGCTAATATCCCAACCCTTTACCACCTCAATGGTAACTATCCCGTAACCCTCCTTTGCCGTGGAATCTATTCTTTTGATACCCGCTAACCCGGCAATCTGATCTTCAATTTTTCGAACGACTCCTTCCTCTACCTCCGATGGTGAGGCACCCGGATATTCCACTGTGATAGCAATCTTGTCCAGGGTTGCCTCTGGCATTACCTCAAGCTTAACGTTCAAGGCGGTGATTGTGCCTGCAACAATGATGAACAGCATCAATAGGTTGGCAGCTACATGGTTCTCTGCGAACCACGATACAATGGCTCTCATCATACTTCTCCTTCACGAACCATCTCCACCCTCACCTTCATGCCATTTGTGACGACTTTATGATGAGATACTACCAGCAGATCGCCATCGTCCAATCCACTGCTCACAATCGCTAAGTCCCTCTCAAGGCGGGCTACTTCGACCTTTCTGAATATCAATTTTCCTTCCTTTACTACCCAAACCAAGTTGGGCCCCCGAAGGGCCCAGGAGGGTATTTTCGCAACGTGTGGAAGCTTTTTCCCTTTGATGAGCACATCCACAAACAGACCCACTGCCAATGGGGGCCTTCTGTCGTAGGGTCTTTTTACTCGTATGATCACGTGAACCATTCGGCTTTGCTCGTCCACTTTGCCCGCAGAGCGCAACACCCTTCCCTTCCACGTTGCTGTATTGCCTCCGAATTCCGCCTTCACCGTGGCCACCGGGCCTGGGACGTTTCCTGGCGAGAATCCAGGCACGTGAAACCACTGAAGCTCCTTCCTTTCCAAAGGCACCGATATTTCCACCGCTTCAATTGAGTATGCTGTTGCTAAGCTCTCGCCAGGTCTTACATACTGGCCGATTCCCACCTTTCCGCTGGTTACTATTCCATCAAAGGGAGCAATAAGCTCTGTTCTCTTTAAGTCAAGGTAGGCCTTGTTCAGACTGGCCTTGGCCGCATCAACTTGGGCCTGGGCTGCGGCTATTTGGGGCTCCTTTATCAGCATCGGAGGGGGGTGTTTAGCCAGCGCAGGCTCATCAGCATGATTCATTTCCCATTCAGCACGTGCCTCCTCTGCCTCCTCCCTCAACAATCGGAGATTACTCTCCGCCTCCCTGACTTTTGACCTCGCCAGGGTAACTGCAAGTTCATAGTCAGCCGGATCAATCTTTACCAGAGTTTCACCTTTTCTAAATTTTCCTCCACTCACTAACGCTGGAGAGACATAAACCACTTTTCCCCCTACCTCTGGTACCAGATTGATTTCCCTTATCGGCCGCACAGTGCCCTGGCCCCTT
>JALVSJ010000283.1 GCA_027024445.1 Desulfobacterales bacterium | reverse complement strand
TTCCGCCACTTTCCGCCTCAAAATAAATTTCTTTTTAATTCTTTATACGCTACCTTTTAACTCATTGTCAATGATGGGCCCGAAGGGCGGAGGCTAAACGCGCTAGGAGGCCAGGAAGCCTGGAAGTTAGAAAGCTAGGAAGCATAATGTAGCTGTCAGCGAGTCTGGAGTAAGGAATTGTAATAGGAGTTGAGAGTTGTGAACTTGAAGTCTTTTAGCAGCCTGGCAAACCTTTGCACCGTTCTGGAGATATTTACATAGGTTCTGAACTTTGACAGAGGAGAAAGCCCCTTTACCTGTGGGAGGTCAGTGTCAAGTTCCCATGGATGCAAATAGAAAATGAATGGTTTGCCTTCCCTGTTGATCTTGCCCAGGAACAAATGTGTAAAAAAGTAGGGCAATATCCTGAAATATCCTCCGCCTGAGCACGGAAATTTGTGATTGAAAAGAATTACGGTAGCCATTGGAAATTCAAGCAGAGTTTGAGATTTTAAATCTTGACCTTTAGATTGGGAAACTTCGAGGACTTCTGGGTCTTTGCCGTGATCCAGCTTCCAGGCAAAGGGGAAACGGGGTGCTGAGGGAATACCGTAGTAATCGTGCCTGATGGGAAAAACGCTGGAATCGTACCTGTAGCCTTCCTCTGCAAGTATATCCAACGCCCAGAGGGTCCTTTCGGTGATGGAATAAGTGGGTGCGCGATAGCCGATAACTTCATTACCTATGAGATCTTCAAGGATTTTCTTTGCCAGTCTAATATCCTGCCGAAACTCCTGCGGTGTTTGGTTATAGATTGCCTGATGGCCATAGCCATGGGAAGCTATCTCGTGGCCCCGGTTGCTGATTCTTTTCACAAGCTGTGGGTACCTCTCTGCTATCCAACCCAACACGAAGAAGGTGGCCTTCACAGGCCCGGCAGTGCTGCCTTCATCCAACAAGTCCAAAATCAAATTAGTGTTTTTTTCGACCCGGCAGTCGTAGCCATCCCAGTCTTCGGGTTTGATGACCTTTGATAAGGCATGGACCTGGAAGTAGTCTTCAACGTCGATGGTGATGTAGTTGGTGACGCTCATAGCAGCTAGGAAGCTGGGATGCTGGGAAGCTAGGAACCCAGACGGCTAGGCGGCTGGGCGGCTAGGCAGCGTGCCAGCCTTACAGTTGGGCCAGGAATATTAGGAGTTGTTCGGCCACGATCTTGCGGCCCAGCTCATTGAGGTGACCTCCATCTGTGGTGTACTCGGGCACAAGGGAATAGTAGGTCTTACCATCTTTGGTAAAGGTGCACCTGCGACCATCCGGATACGTAGACTCCACCTTTGCCAAATCAAACACCGGCTCTTTGCCACCATAGGTCCTGATCAGGAGTTGGTTGTACTCGTTTCTCTTGATATTGTCGTCATACTCCCAAATTTCCTTTTTCCCGATTAGTTTCTTGATCCACGTCTTCCATGTGGTCCTAGTCACTGTAAGGGGAACTGTAAAATGTATGATCTTTGTGGAAGGGCACTCTTTCTCTACCCTGGATATTTCATCGTTGTAAGCCTTCAGGACTTCATTAACGTCTGTGTTAGCCCTTATATCCACATAGCAAAACTTCATGGCTGCAAAATCGGCCTTGTTACAGATTCCCTTCTCGAGAAATTTGACAAATTCGGCGACCTTGGACTTAGGGTGAAGATTTTTTCCCACACGGGAATGTTCAAAGGTGCCCACCTTTAAGTCCGCTGCATCAGAGCTCTCTACAATGTTGAGGTGGATTTCGGGATGTTCTTTCATGACATCCTTTATCCCATCAACAATGTTGAAACCCACTGATTGATGGCCAAAGTAAATTTTCTTCTGCGAGAGTTTTTCCCAGGCAGAGGCAGGGACATCTTCTATTTTCGGGAGCTTATTTATTTCTTGAGTCATGGTTCCTCCGTTTGAGCAAGAAATAATGAAAATAGCCAATAGAAAAATGGTTAAATTGCGAATCGTTCTAAGTGTCATAAGGGCTCCTTTCGATAAGCTAGGCAGCGAGGCGGCTTGGCGGCATAATGTAGCTATCAGCCATCAGCTTGTTCCGTAGGGACGGAAGTTAGGAGGCAGAAGCTGGGCAGCTGGGGATGTGCTACATATTTTTGAGCATCGCAACCAGCTCGGACTTTGAAATTTGGTTCCAAATGGATATTTTGTTCACGATGTCATTGAGTGTTCCTTTGGCTATTTGATCGTGGTTTGGCACTGTTATCCTATGGGTTCCAGCATGAGTTTTCTTTTCAAGTCTGACGTGGCTTCCGCGCTGACGAGTTACATCGTAGCCGAGTGATTGCAAAAACTTGATAAGGGTCTTTCCTGAGACCACTGGGAGTTTACTAGACACGGATCTCTCCCAGATCCATCATTGTAAAGAGGGAAAGATTAGAAGCAAAATCTGAGGCCGCCTCAGGATCATCAGAGAAATGAAGGGCAATAGCCTCCTTAAGGTTCTCCACGGCTTCATCTAGGGTCCTGCCCTGGGTAAAAATGTCTGCATCTAGGCACCTTGCGCAATAGAACTCGCCGTCATGATAAATTTCTGCTTTGATCACATTTTTCATTGTATCCCTCCCATGGGGTATATTTTAGCTCGGAACAACGCGTAAAGGCAAGAGAAGTGAGACATCTAGGGCGATGCGAGTTCATAGCAGGCCTGGCGGTCGATCTTGCCACTGGGGCTTTTGGGGATATTGCGAACCAATTTGATCTCTGAAGGGACCTTGTACTTTGGCAGCTTTCGGGCGCAATGGGCCTCGATATCGCGTGCAGTACAATTACCATTTCTAGGGCAAACCACTGCAACCAGCCTGTGGCCCAAGAGATCGTCCGGTATGCCAAGAACCACAGTCTCAATGGCAAGATCAGAGTCCAATATTGCGTCCTCGATTTCCAAAGGATTAATTCGATGCCCCCCTACCTTCAGAAGATCGTCTTTTCTGGCTTGAACAAAAAAGAATCCCTCCTCATCCTGGTAGGCCAGGTCACCTGTGTGATATCCATTGCCATCAAGCACCTTTGCTGTGCCTTCAGGATCGTGCCAGTAACCTTGCATTATGTTGGGGCCCGAGGCTACAAGCTCTCCAACAGTACCTCTGGGGACTTCCTTCCCCTGCTCGTCCAAAAGCTTCAGGGTGACACCGGGAATTGGTCTGCCAATGGAATCCATCTTATCTTCAAAACGATTCGGATCCAGGTAACTCAGGCGAGCAGAGGCCTCTGTGGCGCCATACATAATATAGATTCGGGTATGCTCAGGAAGAGCACGCCTCAACTCCTCTTTAAGCCTTCTAGCCATGTGCCCGCCTGCCTGTGAGCAATATCTCAAGGAGTGGAGTTTGTCTTTGTACCTGGCTAAAGGAGAGCGGTGTAATAAATACGCATAAGTAGAGGGCACCCCAGAGAACCCTGTGACATTTTCCTCCACCATCTGTTTTAGCACCGTGGCCGGGAAAGCAAACTTGTTATTTATTACCACCCTACCCCCCACTGCAAAATGCGTGTTCAACAGCGACTTTCCCATTACATAGAAAAAGGGTAGCACGACCATCTGAATGTCATTTTCAGTAAGATGCAGATACTCGCATATGGCAAGGGTGTTGGACACAATATTGCGATGCGATAGCATAACACCCTTTGGCTCTCCTGTGGACCCAGATGTGTAGATAATTGAGGCTAGCGAGCTTTCATCAATCTCCAGGTCAGGGTTTACTCTTGAGCCTTCTGATATGATCTCGTCAAAGTCAATGACGTTCAAGCCGCACTCAGTTAATATTGATGATGAGTTTTTGATTATGAGGTTTGAGCAGTATAAGCTGGGCGGCTGGGCAGCTGGCCGGCGAGGCAGCGGGGAGGCTGGGAAGCTAGAAGGCTCGGAAGCTGGGAGGCTAGGAGGCTGGGAGGCTAGGATGGTACGAGGCTGGGAGGCTGGGAGGCTGGACAGCTTGGCAGCTTGGCGGCCGGGCAGCGAGGCAGCCAAACCGTGGAAGAGTTTTTCGAATTTTTTGCTGGTGATGATGGCAAAGGGCTCGAGTTGAGCTAGCAGTGTGGCCAGACCATCGGATTTGATGCCCGTGCTCAGAGGAACAGCCACTGCTCCAGCTTTTAGTATCCCGTAATAAGACACTACGTACTCCAAAGAGTTGTCCAGGAGAATGACAACCCTGTCTCCCTGGTTAACCCCACTGTTAAGTAGCCAGTGGCCCAAGCAATTGGCCATGGAATTGATCTGGGCATAGGTGGCCCGTGTGCCCTCGTGAACTAGGGCGACTTTGTCAGGGAAACGAAGGGTACTGTGTTCTAGGAAATGGTGGAGGAGCATACGATCTCGTTAGTGGTCCGTTGTGAGTTGTCAGTGGTCGGTTGTTAGTGGTCAGTGGTTAGTAGTCAGTTGTCAGTGGTCTGTTATCAGTTGTTAGTGGTTGGTGGTTAGGGCTTTTACTTTCCGATGGAATTTATGTAGGCACTCAGCCTTGGAATCAGTTCGTCAACCATAGCCATCACTTCCTTCCCCTCACTTTCAGATAGAAGGCCTCTTCTCTCAGCTTTCTTGAACCAGTGCTTCACTTCAAACAATGATCCTCTTGCGATTTTAGCGAATCTCTTGTTATCGGCGAAACTCCCACGGCCAGTTCCTTCTGCGATGTTTGCGGCAACACTGTCCGCCGAATTTAACAATTGCTTTCCTAGTGTGTCTCGAGAGAACCTCTCCCACTTGCGCACGATTTGCCAGACTAGATCACCAAGTCGGTCCGCGAGCTGGTAAACCCGTAAGTTTTCAAACCCTGTCCTTGCGTCATTCATAGCTTTTAGGAAGTTGAGAATGATCTCTCGGCGTTCGTTAGAGCTAGGTTGTTGGTTGTTGGTAGTCAATGAGCACTGATCGGTCGTTAGCCGTTTGTCGTGAGTGGCTTGAGGCCAGCAGTTTGTTGCGAGTATTGCACCGTCTGTTGCTCATTTTTAGTCCTACGTGGTACCTAGTCGATGAGTTTTTCCAGCCCACCCGAGG
>JALVSJ010000282.1 GCA_027024445.1 Desulfobacterales bacterium | reverse complement strand
ATTGGACAACTTGGCCCCTGGTGTCTATTCCCGCCATACACTGCTTTACGGGGTTGAGGTCAAGTTCTACTCCAACAGGATTGCCGTGTCAAAGGACCTGGAAACAGACGTGAAGAATCTCTTTGCCATAGGAGATGGGGCAGGTATTACCCGAGGGCTGCTGCAGGCCTCAGCCAGCGGCATCTGGGCAGCCCGGGCCATTGGGGGTCGTCTCAGCAAGTCGTAGCCATGTATCCCTTCTTCCGCTGATCAGCGGGACATTCATGACGGTACTCCGTTTTCATCCCACCCTCTGGCCTTGTAGTACTCTTTCAAAAGTGTTGTCATTTCCTCTTCGGTTACTACTCTTCCCTCACCAATGGCCTCGCGATAGAATCTTGGCGGGAGGCGATCGTCCTGGGGTGTGAGGCCTTCGCGCACATTGAACTTGCGGGTCGCGTTGCTGACATTTGCGGCAATGGCCCTCATGGCCTCCTTGTCCAGTTTGAGGCCAGTTGTCCCTTCTACTATTGTGCTTAATTGCTCCCACTGGTATAAGTCTCTATAGAACCTGCACAGGATCAAAGTGTCAAAAACGGTGAGCCGATCCTCCCATTCGGTAAATATCACTGCCTTGCCGTGGATTTCATCAGGGTCAACCATACCTGTAAGTTCAGGCTTGTAAAAGGTGGCACGCAGGTGGCATGCCCCACGGTCAGATGTGCCATAGGCCAGAGCCATGCCTTTGAGCAGCCTGGGATCGTAGCCTGCGGGCTCAAGCCCCTTGACGTGTATGGCATCTTCTTCCATATCCCACTGCCTGGCCGCATACTTGATACCTCTTGCCAGGGTATCCCCAACACCTTTCCTCGCTGCAATATCTTCAAGAAGCCGGGCAATGGCATCCACGTCGCCGTAGTCAATCTTCAGGTCTATTCGACCTTTTCTTGCGCCCTCTATGGCAAAACCAACTAGGTTTCCCGCTGAAATGGTGTCCATTCCAAGTCGGTCGCAGATGTCATTCAGGTAGGCTATTTCTTCTATCTGGTCCACCTCGCACAGGCCGCCAAACGCATATATTGTCTCGTACTCTGGTCCTTCTATCTTGAGCCCCTTGTGCCGGCCTTCTTTAACGGTGCTCAGCCTGCCGCAAGCTATGAAGCATTTGAGGCATGCATGGGGCTCCACGTCACAGCGCTCATGCAAGGCCTCTGCACTGATGTTTTCCCACCTGTCAAAAGATCCCTTGTGCCAGTACCGAGTGGGGAAGCCTCCCTTTGTGTTCATTACCCGCACAAGGCCGGGTGTTCCTTTGGTCTTGTAAGCCATGACTCCGGGATCATCTTTGGCCTCTTTGGCAACGGACCGGGCAAACTCCTTAACCATGTCAGGATTAGCCACTTCCTTTTTCTTATTTCCCCAAAAGGCAATGGCCTTGAGTCCTTTGCTGCCCATTACAGCGCCCGCTCCTGTGCGGCCAGCAGATCGCCAGTAATCGTTTTCCACCACGGCAAAGGCCACGCCCTTTTCCCCTGCCGGACCTATGGTCACAACTGCGGATCTGGGACTACCCTGATTGTTTTGCTCCACGGCTTGCTTCACCTTGTCTTCGGTACTGTAAGTGTCCTGCCCCCAAAGATCCTTCGCCGAGTGAAATTGAGCCCCCTGTTCATTGATCTCAAGCCATACGGGTTCCCTGGAGGCGCCTTTAATGACATATGCATCGAATCCTGCCCGGCTCATGTAATCTCCCACCGTGCCTCCGGAGTAAGACTCTGCATAGAACCCGGTTTGTGGTGATTTCGTATAAATCCCGTAGCGGCAGGAGCCCCATATGGCCGTGCCGGACACGGGCCCGGTGGCGAGGATGAAGAGGTTGTCAGGTGACAATGGGTCCACGCTTGGCGGGTTGTGGTCAAGGAGGAGTTTTGTTGCGAGGCCTTTTCCGCCTAAATAGCTCTCGAGAAGGGAATCTGGCAGTTCAACAATTTTGGATGCTTTTCCGGTTAAGTCCACTTCCAGATATCTGTTGAAAAACCCCTTCATTTTTTTCTCCTGTGTCCTTGTTTGTGATTTCTTTATTGATATTGTCCAATACCGATTTGTGGTAACAAGCAGGGAGATGCAAAGCAGTGGTTCAGGTGGCGCATTCGCTAGGGTCACCAGCAAGCTTTGAGAGGCCATGGAAAAGGGCAGGTATCACCACTTCAAGGTTTTCCACAGCGGCCCTGGGGCTTCCAGGGACATTTACTATGAGTGATTGCTTGCGCACGCCAGCCACGGCACGGGAGAGCATGGCGTGGGGTGTCTTTTTCAGGCTCTCGGCCCGCATGGCCTCGGCAATGCCGGGTACCTCATAATCTATTACAGAGAGGGTGGCCTGTGGGGTCACGTCTCTTGGAGTGAGGCCCGTCCCTCCTGTGGTTACAATGAGGGCAAAGCCTTCTTCCTCAACCCATCGTATAAGAGTGTCTCGTATCTCGTCCAGTTCATCAGGCACAATGTCTCTCGAGGCCACCTCAAACCCATTGTCCCTGAGCAGGTCTTCGAGGGCCTTGCCACTGAGGTCTTCCCTCTCCCCCCGTGCCCCCCTGTCGCTCACAGTGAGCACGGCAGTACGAAAAGAAATCTTATTTTGATCGGTCATTATCTGGTTTACTTTTCCTCTTTGGCCGCTGCTATGATTTTCTCTGCCAGGTTGGCGGGGACCTCTTCATAGTGAGAAAATTCCACCGTAAAGGTACCCCTGCCACCGGTCATGGAGTTGAGGTCCAGGGCATAGGTCAGAATCTCCGCCATGGGGGCCTGGGCCTTGATAACCTGGTATCGGCCCTTGCTTTCCATACCAAGGACTCGGCCACGGCGGCCGTTAAGGTCACCTATCACATCTCCCATTACCTCTTCAGGTACGGTGATCTCCATCTTCATTATAGGCTCAAGTAGCGTGGGATTGGCCTCCTGGAGGGCCTTCTTCAAGCACATGCTGGCAGCTATCTTGAATGCCATTTCTGATGAGTCCACTTCGTGGGACTTACCATCGAAGAATCGTACCTTTAGGTCCACGACCGGGTAACCGGCCAGTATACCGCTTTGAAGTGCCTCCTGGATGCCCTTTTCCACTGCAGGGACAAAATTCCGAGGTACGTTCATACCAACCAGGGCCTCCTCGAATTCAAATCCCGCACCCCTTTCGAGTGGTGTAACGTCAAAATGTACCTCGGCAAACTGGCCACGGCCTCCGGTTTGTTTCTTATGACGGTAAATCACTTTTTGAGCAGGTTTCTTTATGGTCTCCCGGTATGGCACTTTTACGGGCTTGAGGTTGACCTCCACCCCAAACTTTCTCTTAAGTTTGTCGCATGTTGCTTCCAGGTGGATCTGTCCCGTTCCGGAAAGGATTATTTCAGAAGTAGCCTGATCCCTCTCCAGCCTCAGGCTGGGGTCCTCTTCCAGGAGCTTTGCGAGAGAACTGAAGACCTTGTCCTCACTCCCTTTTACCTTGGCTTCTACTGCATAGGAAATGACCGCCGGGAGAGGCTGTACGGGTTCAAATATGACGGGGTCACTCTCGTCACAAAGGGTGTCCCCTGTCTGGGTGTCCTTAAGCTTGGCAATGGCCACAATATCCCCTGCCAGGCCCTCTTCGACCGGTTGCTGTTTCTTTCCTTCGAGAATGAAGAGCTGCCCGAATTTTTCCTTGGTGTCTTTGTTTGGATTGTAGACGGTCGAATCGGACTTAAGCACGCCGGAGAAAATACGCAATATGGTGAGTTTCCCGGCAAATGGGTCGGCAACCGTCTTGAATACCAGTGCGGAGAATGGGGCATCGGGTGACGGGGGCCTTTCCACAGTTTCGTCGGAGTTGGGCCTTTTGCCTTTCCTGGGCGGCCTTTCTGCGGGGGAGGGAAGCCCCTGTATAATCAGATTCATCAACTGTGGTACGCCTATGTTGAGGGTCGCAGAGCCGCAAACAACAGGAATAAGGGTCTCAGACTTCATACCCTTGAGTAGAGTGGTCTCAATATCCTGAGCGGAAAGTTCTTCACCTTCCAGGTACTTTTCCATCAGTGCGTCGTCTGCCTCCACGATGTTTTCGATCATCTTCTCGCGCCACTCTTCAACTTGATCGGCCATATCAGATGGAATGTCACCTGTCTCGAACTTCCCGCTGCCGTCTTTGGCAAAGGTGTAGGCCTTCATTTTTACTAAATCAACAATCCCAGAAAAATCCGCTTCCGATCCTATCGGGATGAAAAGCGGCGTGATTCTGCCCTCAAAGGTATTGGCTACGTCTTCGACAGTCTTATAAAAATCAGATCTTTCCCTATCCAGCTTGTTTATGAAGATGATTCTGGGAAGCTCCAACTCATCGGCAAAGCCCCAGACCTTCTCGGTACCAACCTTTACTCCTCCGGTGGAATCAACCACCACAACCACAGAGTCTGCTGCCTGAAGGGAGAGTTTTGTGTCTGATAGGAAGTTGTCATCACCCGGGGTATCAATGATGTTGATGACATGTTTTTTCCAGTCGGCGTGGTGTATGGCAGTGCTGATGGTGATCTTTCTGGCTATTTCTTCGGGCTCAAAATCCATTACCGAGGTATTGTCATCGACTTTGCCAAGCCTGGTTGTCATCTTGGCATTGAAAAGCATGGCCTCTGCCAGGGAGGTCTTTCCTGAACCAGCGTGTGCGATCAAACCCACATTCCTCAAAATTTCAGTCTTTCTTTCCATCTCAGCACCTCTTAAGTTATTATATTTAGGTCCAGCGACACATGGGGCCGGTTTCCGAAAATCCAAGGCTATCAGCGGGCAACTAAGCGCTCCAACTTGGCTGCGTGATGGCCATTAACATTCGGGAAAATGTACCTAAACCGCATAAACGAGAAGTTCCCATCTGTTTATCGGCAGACAGAGAACCCGGTCGGGTTTCCCCGTTTTGGATGGGGCTTTAATGGGCATGCTTTTGATATATCGACTGAACTTTATTGCCTGTGCCCCGCTTGATGGAGTCCAACCCACCATTCGACCCCGCGGATAACCTACTATATAC
>JALVSJ010000281.1 GCA_027024445.1 Desulfobacterales bacterium | reverse complement strand
TTTCCCAAGAACAGGGTCATGGGAATGGCAGGAGTGCTTGACTCAGCACGATTCCGCGCCTTTATTGCAATGGAACTGAATGTCTCCGTTGAAAACACCCATGCATTTGTTTTGGGTGGCCACGGAGATACTATGGTGCCTCTGCCACGGTATTCCACAGTGGCCGGTATCCCGATTACGGAACTTCTTCCTCCCGATAGGATCGAGGCACTTGTTGAAAGGACGAGGAACGGGGGCGCCGAAATCGTTGGCCTGCTGAAGACGGGTAGTGCCTATTATGCCCCGGCTTCGGCAGCCGTGGAAATGGCCGAGGCCATCCTGAAGGACAAGAAGAAGATCTTGCCCTGCGCGGCATACCTGGAAGGAGAATATGGAATAGATGGCCTTTTTGTCGGCGTTCCGGTAAAGCTGGGCAACAATGGCATTGAAGAGATTATTCAGATCAAGCTTACCGAAGAAGAGGGTGCAGCATTGCAGAATTCTGCATCTGCAGTGCGCAAGCTCGTGGAAGACATGCAGCGGCTGGGTCTGTAGGCGTTTAGAGTACCATCGTTCTCTTGCTTGATTTTCGCCTTATTTTCTTGGGCCCATAACCTATCCTTGCACAGAAGTCCAGGTACTTGGCCACTGCGTACTTCATGTCCTTTCTCTCTACTACCTCCTGGATGCCTCTGATTTTGTGATAGTAACCAAGATTCTTGTATATGTCCTTGGAAATACTGTGCAAAGAGTCAGATCTCACCAGTTCTTCTTCAACCTCAAAACCCCTGGCGGCCATTACTCTTGGCCCTGCAAAGATCACCAGGGCCTTTGGTTCCGCAATCACGATGTCCCCGAGGGCTGCATAACTGGCAATGGCCCCTCCGGTGGACGGGTCGGCTAGGATGGATATGTATGGAAGGCCGTGGCGCTTTAAGCGGTTCACCGATTCAATGGTTTTTACCATCTGCATCAATGCTGAAATACCCTCGTAGAGCCTTGCCCCGCCAGAGCAGCAGAGGCTAACAAAAGGGAGGTTTTCCTGGATGGCATAATCAACAGCCCTGCGGAACTTCTCTCCAAATACCACGCCCATGGATCCGCCGCAAAAATAGAACTCACTTACTGCTATTGTGACCTTGAAATGGTGTATCCTGGCGCTGCCCACGACCAGGGATTCTTTGAACTGGGATCGGCCCTCCTGACGGGCAAGAAAATCTCTGTAGTAATCGGTTATCGCGTCTTCCTCCAGGAGTTGGTCCACGGTCAGGTTCCTGTGCAGCTCGTGAAAGCTCCCCGGGTCCGTGAGGCAGTCGATCCACCCTGAGGCGTCAAGCGTGTAGGAAAACCCACACTCAGGACAGACGTTGTAATTTTCCAGGAACCGCTGAAGGGGAATCAGTTTCCCGCAACCGCCCCTTCGCTTGCCACCGGAAGTCATGCCACACTCTACATATTCTGCCCCTTCTTCCGGCCGAATATCACCGTAGGACTCTCCCACCTCCATCAGGTTAGTGTAATTTACGATTTTGATATCTGGAGGCGGCTTCCTGAATGCCTTTTTCCAGGGCTTTTCAATATATCTCTTGAGATCGTAGAGGGGACCGCTCTTCTTGTACACTCCGTATTGCTTGGCCCTCATTTCCCTTTTCTTAATAAGGCGCTTTATGCGGGAGCGAGAGAGGTCCTTAATGGCGCGGGAAAGGAAATCTTTCACGTTTTCCGCCATTGCGTGGCAATTGGTCACATCTTCGGGTGAGGGCACAATCCTGTCTATCACGCCAAGAGACCTCAGTTCCTTGGCCGTAGGCTTCAGGATAGCCAGCGCATCATCTATGCGGGTGGGATCCCTAAAGATAATCGAGGCCATGCTCTCAGGTGGAGCCGTGGCATAAAGGGCATCGTCCATCTGCGCCCTGATATCTGTGACCTGAATGGCCAATGCTCCTCCGCTTCCACCCTCCCCCAGGATGAGAGACAGGGTCCGCAGGGGGATGGTCAGAAACTCCCTTATCAAATGAGAGATAAAAAAGGCCTGAAACCGTTGGGCCGAGTACATGGAGATATCCGCACCATATGTATCTATTATGCAAAATATGAAGGTGCTTTCCTGGTCCATTGCCCGGGCCTTTTTTAAGACTGAGAGGATGAAGGAATGGTCGTCAGATGTAAGCATACCCCGGTTGAGGACCTCAAGATCTCCTTTTGTCTTGAAATCCTCTGGCTTGGGTTTTTGCTGGGCAATGACATACAGGTTCTTATCCATAAAGGTGGTGAGTCCGGCTACAAGGGACATGCTGGGAGTGTTAAAATAGTCAAACTCGGGAAATAGCTTCTCAATGATATGCGATGCCCTCGGCCGATACGGGTGCCTTGTTCTCTTCTTAAATATTTCAACAAGATCTGTCTTGCTCATATCTTCCTCTTTTTCATATTAGAGTTCTATTGTGAGTATACGCAAATGGGGAAAAAGTCAAACCTTCCCTTTCATGCCCCCACAAAGCGCTCCAGCCAGTCCACCACCTGCTCCATCAGCACATCTTCGTTCTTAATCCCCTCGATCACCGTAACCTTGGGGCCAAGAGGCCGCCACGCTATCGGGTCACTGGCCTTGAACATGGCCATTGTGTTCGCCCCCGCCATTGCCGCAAGGTGGGTGATGCCACTGTCATGCCCAATGAAAACTCTCGCCTTTCTCATGATCTTTAACAAGTCCGCTGAAGATGGGGACACGGCTACCTGGAAGCCCCAGGAGCGAGCCTTTGAGGCCAGCCCGAGGCCAATCTCGGCCTCAGCAGGCCCAAGCAAAATCAAAGGCCGCATGGTTGAACCTACTTGTAACTGTCTTATCATGTTGATTAATCGGGACCAAAAGGCTTCGCTATAATTTTTCTTCTTTGACCCTGAGCCCGGGTGGAGGACCATATAATTTCTAAACTGATGGTGAGGGTCATCCAACAGTGGTTTTTTCCTGGCGATGGTGAGCACTGCCTCGGGCTGCAGGGCCAGCCCCGCTGACCGCAGGCATCTGGCCACATGTTGGGCCACGTGGATCCTGTCCTCATCACGAGGTGAGGAAGGGAACACAAATATCCTAGCCTGGGGGTAAAAATGCCTGAGGTTTTGATATATGCTCCCGTCCCGGTCACCCATGAAACACACAACCAGTTCGACTTCCTGGGGTGGAAGGACCTCCCCGCGCGGAGGCCCCAGAAAGAGCGCGTGCCACTGACCCTGATCCATGTCAAAGCATTGCTCAACATATGGCACCAGGAATTCTATCCCTGGTCTTCTCCCGGCCACCCATATCCTGTGCCGCGGTTTCAGCGCGCAGATGCCTGGCAAGAGCATAAGGGTATCGCCAAGTGCGCCGGGTCTGATGATGAGTATTTTTTCTAATTGCTTCGTCATGGTGTAAGGTATTATAAATAATAAATAATATATTTCCCAAAAGGCACAAGGACAAACAACAAAGGAGGGTAACCATGGATACTAGCAAACTGGACTCACGTTTGCGTCTGATGCAGACCGCAGACATGAAAGGCAAGGTTGTACTTGTGCGCGTGGATCATAATGTGGTGAAGAAAGGTAAGATAAAGGACCCTTACAGGATTGAGAGCACCATAGGGACACTTTATGGAATTGTGGAACAGGGGGGAAGGCCCATCCTTATGACCCATGTGGGCCGTCCCAAGGATAAAAAGACCGGCGAGATTCGTTGCGACGAAAATCTTTCAGTAAAGCCTATTATCCAGTATCTTGAGGCGAAACTTCCTATCGATATTTACTGCCCTGACTTTCAACCAGATGGAAGCAAAGGCATCACCCATATAGATGATTCCATCCAACCGGCCATTGAAGACCTCAAACAGGGAAAGACAGGTATGATTTATTTGCCAAATACCCGATGGTTTCAGGGAGAACAGGCCAAGGGGCCTGAGAGGGATGCGTTTTGTGAAGAATTGGCCTCGTTGGCTGATATATTCATCAATGATGCATTTGGCTCCTGGCAGGCCCATGTGTCAACATATGATATAGCCAAACGCCTCCCATCTTATGCAGGCTTTCTCCTGCAAAAAGAACTCATCCACCTTGACCTGGTGTTAAATCCCTCCCGTCCTTACACTGCCATCATAGCTGGAGCCAAGTATGACACAAAGATCGGGCCGCTCCGGGCCCTGTACAAGAAAGTGGATCACCTCATACTGGGGGGTTTGATATATAACACGTACCTTGCTGCCAAATACGATATTGATATCGAGGGCATCTCAGAAGATGAGCTGGCCATGGCCAGAGAACTGGTGGAAATGGACAGTAAAGAGAAAAAAATTGTGGAACTTCCGGAACTAGTTGAATCTGAGACCATGGAAGGGCGTCTTGCCGGTAAGTGGCAAAAGACATCCCTGGCCGAAATAGCAAAGAAAAAAAAGGCTGGATATGTAGTGGACGTAGCGCCTGAATCTTTCGCATTACCTGATGTCCAGTCGGCTATTCTGGAGGCAAGGACTATCTTCGTCAATGCAGTGATGGGATTCATGCCTTATTTTCCCGAGGGCTCAACAGCCCTTTACAAATTGATATTCGAAAACTCAGAAGCCATGAAACTATTTGGCGGGGGTGACACCCTCCAGGAGCTCAAGAACCTGGCCCCTGGCCAGTACCTTAAAGGTCTTGACTCCAATGACACTTATTATTTTACAGGTGGGGGAGCAGTGCTGGCAGCAATCGAGCATGACAGTCCTTACCACATGAAGCCAGTGGAGGCATTGATGGGGGCAGTCTCTCATGTCGATTAAGCCCATTTTTGATCCCAAGAAGGCAGGTCGTCCCATGCGGGTAGCTGGATTCATGTCTGGCTCGGGCACCAACATAAGAAAACTACTGGAACACCAAAAGCGCCTTGAGGAAGAAGAAGGGAGTTCCCCCTTTGAGGTAATCTTCATTTTTTCAGATCGCTCCGACGGTCTCTGCCAGGGTGAGAAAATAGCTTATGAATACGGGCTTCCCTATTTCAGTTACGATATACGTGTATTTCACAGGTCAAGGGGCCTCAAGAGGAC
>JALVSJ010000280.1 GCA_027024445.1 Desulfobacterales bacterium | reverse complement strand
AGAGAACCTAATTTTATAAACCGTGATTGTAGGCCTATAATATATTGCCATTATTAAGTTGTCTTCTTGGGCCGACGTCGATTTCGGACACCAATATTATGAGGAGTGAGGACACTTGCTAAGTGAAAGAAAGATCTGTTAAATACAGGTCTAATTCTGCCCAGGACACCATCGCCTTGGGGAGAAAAATAGGGAGCCGCCTGAAGGAAGGGGACGTAGTAGGATTAATTGGAGAACTAGGTACCGGAAAGACCTGGCTGACCAAGGGTATAGCCCTGGGGCTGGGGGTAGACTCGGAAGACATTGTCACGAGCCCTTCATTTACCCTGGTTAATGTTTATGAAGGTAGGCTACCTATTTACCACATGGATGTTTATAGGCTTGCCGATGCAGCAGATATCACATCAGCAGGCCTTGACGAGTACTTTTTCATGGAGGGAGTAACAATATTGGAGTGGGCAGATCGATGCATAGAACTTCTCCCACCCCAACATCTTAAAGTAACTATCTCATTCGTGGACCAAACCAGCCGTGATATAGTCTTGAGTGGGTCTAGCTCAAGGGCTGTTGAAATTATAGAGGGACTTGCTTGAAATTTTCCCATTTGGGAGAATTCTCCAACTGTAATATCTGAATGTAAAAGGAGGATGGGCACCTAACCATGGCTTTGATTGTTCAGAAGTACGGCGGCACGAGTGTAGGGACTATTGAAAAGATCAAAACAGTAGCGCAAAGGGTTATCAAGACTTATGAGCAGGGCAACCAAATGGTGGTAGTCCTTTCAGCCATGGCGGGCCAGACAGACAAACTCATAGAGCTCGCCCATGAAATCTGTGAGCAACCTGACCCCAGGGAGTTGGACGTGCTGATGGCTACGGGGGAACAGGTTAGTGTAGCCCTTTTTGCTATGGCAGTAAAATCAATGGGGTATGATGCTAGCTCCCTTCTAGGTTTCCAAGTTCCAATTCACACAGATGCGCTTTACGGAAAAGCCCGCATTCACGAGGTAGATACCGAGAGAATTCGGGCAGAGCTTGAAAAAGGGAAAATAGTTACGGTAGCGGGCTTTCAGGGACTGGACGAAAACGGCAATATCACCACTTTGGGACGAGGTGGCTCCGACACTACTGCTGTGGCTCTCGCTGCTGCGCTTAGAGCGGACGTATGCGAAATTTTCACTGATGTAGACGGGGTCTACACCACTGATCCCAATATTTGTCCGAAGGCGAAAAAGCTCGATACCATATCCTATGAAGAAATGCTGGAGATGGCCAGTCTTGGAGCAAAGGTTCTTGAGATAAGGTCTGTGGAGTTTGCCAGCAAATTCCAGGTTCCCATCCACGTAAGATCAACATTTTCAGAGGAGAAGGGCACAATGGTTATGGCAGAAACAAAAGATATGGAAAAAGTGGTGGTCTCGGGAGTGACATACAGCAAGAACGAGGCCAGAATTACCATGAAACGCGTTCCTGACAAACCCGGAATAGCCTCAAGAATCTTCAAGCCGGTATTCGAGGCTGGAATTGTAGTGGACATGATAGTCCAGAACACCAGTGAAGATGGGTTCACCGACCTGACGTTCACCGTGCCTAAGCCCGACTTTCACAGGGCCCTTGAACTGCTAAGAGATGTGGCACAAGACATAGGTGCTGAGCGAGTCATGGGTGACGAAGACATAGCCAAGGTGAGTATAGTTGGCCTGGGGATGAGAAGCCACGCAGGGGTGGCGCAGAAGATGTTTGATGCCCTTGCCAGGGAAAACATCAATATCATGATGATAAGCACTTCGGAGATAAAGATATCCTGTATCATTGAAGAGAAATACACGGAGCTGGCAGTAAGGACGCTCCACAGCGCTTTCGGACTGGACAGTGACTCTCAAGGTTGAAAGAGCTTCTGCATATTTGTTACTCGCGGCACTGGTGATTGCTATACATTTACTGAGCAAAATAGCCAGCGGAAAGACTCCACAATCGGCAGCATTTTTGTCCCAGCCGTGCTACGTGGGAATTGAAGGCTTGGTAAAATGGCCTGGCATTTATGGGTTCAGTTCTCCTCCCTCGGCCTGGGAAGTA
The DNA here is from genome assembly GCA_027024445.1 of Desulfobacterales bacterium. Lineage (GTDB taxonomy): Bacteria > Desulfobacterota > DSM-4660 > Desulfatiglandales > Desulfatiglandaceae > B111-G9. The sequence goes on along the minus strand of JALVSJ010000280.1, from coordinate 2,982 downwards.
ATAAGAAAAGCTGGAGGACTGAGGGAAGGCTTCTCAGTTATGCGGGATTTTATCGGAAACCAACCTCTTTGTGGAAGGGCTGTTATCGTATCTCTGGTCTCTAAAGGCAAAGGAGCCTTAAGTATCAAGAGAATTGATGCCTTCAAACGCATCTCACTAGGCCTTAGAATCAATCTCAACAACGAGCCAGCCGAAGACCTGGTAGCAATTCCAGGGATAGGCATAAAAACTGCTCGGGCCATTGTGGCCTTCAGGGAAAAAAGGGGCTCCATAGCATCCATGTCGGATCTTGTCTCTGTCCCGGGTATCGGTACCAGGACGCGCGAGGCCATTTCCAAATTCTGTACTCTCGCGGGAGGCCCCGAAAGGTAACCAGTATAAATGGCGTAAAGGAACTGTGAAAAGCCTATTGACCTGATAGGAGCCGAAGTAAATGAAAATCAAACAGGGTATTCCAGATTGGATAATAGGTGCCATTCTCACTTTATTTTTTCTTCTTATAACCACTACAGGGATCTTGGATTTTACTGCTGGCCTAGAGATGAAAACTTTTGACTTTAGAGCTAAATTGGCAGCTCCGGAAAAAAGGAATCCCGACATAGAACTCGTGGTTATTGACGATGACGACCTTGCAGAATTGGGCAGATTTCCTTGGCCCAGAAATATTTTAGCCAAGGGGATAGAAAACTTGGCAACAGCTGGTGCCAAGGTCATTGCACTGGATATACTTTTTCCCGAACCAGAGGAAGCAGCCGGTTTGGATGTTCTCAAGACCCTCAAAGACAAGTACGAACAGAGCGGGCTTCAGCGCCTAAACATCGGAAAACAATTTGACCTAGAGCTTCAGCGCGCTATCGAAAGCCTGGACCACGACAAAATGATGGCTGCAGCCATGCGCAAGGCAGGCAATGTGGTTCTTCCCGTATACTTCGATGTGACAAGCCAGGCCCGAGACAGACAACTTCCAGACTTTGTAAATAAGTTCGCGTATAAGAATGTTATGGGGCGTGATAAAGAATGGGCAGTGTCTTCAATGCTGTGGTTATCAAAGTTGAAGCCCCTTCTTCCCAGCTTTGCCAATGCTGCTTCAGGGATCGGCCATCTGAATCTATTTCCTGACGAGGATGGATATGTGAGAACTCAGGTCCATGTGCTGGGGTATCTTAAAGATATTTACTTCCCATCGCTGCCCATGGAAATAGTCAGACTTTACAAAGGGCTAAGAGATGAGGACATAACGGTAAATCTGGGAAGTGGCATAGACGTAAGAGTCAGCCCATCGCGGACGATCCACGTACCTGTGATTGATCCAAGCATGCGCACGCTCATAAGCTGGAACGAGGGTCCGGGTATAGCCTTTCATCAAACTCCCTTTCGCAAAGTTTACAAAAATGAGGTCCAAACCAGTCTGTTCCGCGACAAGATCGTCATAGTCGGCCCCACTGCTCCAGGTATAGGCGATCGCTTCGTAACCCCCGTATCGGGAAATCTTCCCGGGATAGAGATCATTGCCAACTCGGTAGCAAATATCCTGAACCAAAGATTCATATCCCGGCCCATGTGGGTATCTGTGGCCGAATTGGTGCTTCTGGTCCTTTTCGGTGTTTTCATATCTTTTTTACTCCCCCGTATGAAAGCAGGCCCTGGTGCCCTTTCCAGCCTTGGTATTTTGCTGGGGTATTCTGCTTTAGGCGTCATCTTATTTTTTGCCTCCAATATCTGGCTAAGAATCACTCCCCACATCATATTATTGGTACTGGGCTACATCCTCATTATCTCCAAACGATTCCTTGTCACAGAAAAAACCAAGGAAAAAGTAGAAGCTGATTCTGTGGAGACAAACAAGATGTTGGGGCTATCATTTCAACAGCAGGGGATGTTGGACTTGGCTTTTGAAAAGTTCAGAAAACTCCCATTGGATGAACCGGGGGTGAAAGATCTACTGTACAATTTGGGCCTGGATTACGAAAGAAAACGGCAATTTTCGAAGGCCCTTGCCACTTACCAACTCATAACCCAAGACGGAGAATCTTTCAGGGATCTCAAGGAACGGATTCCAAAGTTAAAAGAGGCCGAAGCAACCCTGATATTTGGTGGAGGTGGCACCAAACATCCTGGCGAAATCTCGGCTCCCATGGCACAAACAGGGACAAAACCCACCTTGGGCAGGTACGAGATCTTAGGGGAAATAGGGCGGGGAGCAATGGGCGTTGTGTACAAAGGACAGGATCCCAAGATCAGAAGAACAGTTGCCATCAAGACGCTAAGTTTAACAGAATTTGAGGAATCGGAAATACCGGAAATCAAGGAGCGATTCTTCAGGGAAGCCGAATCAGCTGGTCTTCTAAACCATCCCAATATAGTGACCATATATGACTGTGGAGAGGAACAGGACCTGGCCTACATTGCCATGGAGTTCCTAGAAGGCGAAGATTTGGTCCGATATACAAAAAAAGGCAAACTACTCCCCATACGGGACGTCCTAGAGATAGTTGCCGATGTTGCCGACGCTCTAGGGTATGCACATAGCAAGAATGTAGTCCACAGGGATATTAAGCCTGCCAATATTATGAGGCTCAAGGAGACAGGGAAGGTCAAGGTCACAGATTTTGGTATTGCAAGAATAACATCCTCCTCCAAGACAAAAACTGGCGTGGTCATGGGAACCCCTTCTTATATGTCTCCCGAGCAGCTATCGGGTAAGAAAGTGGATGGCAGATCGGACATTTTTTCGTTAGGAGTAGTACTCTTTGAACTCCTAACAGGGCAAAGGCCGTTTACTGCCGAGGATATGACCTCGCTCATGTATAAGATTGCCAAAGAACCACATCCTTCTGTAAGGTCTATCAATCCCAAGATTCCCACTGTAGTGGAAAAAATAATAGATAAGGCCCTTGAAAAAGATCTTGAAAAACGCTACCAGAACGCAGCCCAAATGGCGGAACAATTAAGGGCAGTTGTGGCTAAGATGGACGAAATCAT
>JALVSJ010000279.1 GCA_027024445.1 Desulfobacterales bacterium | reverse complement strand
GTTCATGACACTCCTGTTTTTCCGAAGATCTGTGGCCCCTGCCCTGGGCAATCTATCCAATACCTCCTGGGACCCCGTCACAGCGTGGACCGTAGCCATGGATGCTGTTAATATCCGATCGGCCCCAAAGTGGTCAATCAGGGGTTTCATCATATGCGCAAGACATGTGGTCGTGCATGAAGCATTTGAAATCAATTTGTGTACCCTTGGATCGAAGTCATTTTCATTAACTCCCATTACGGTTGTGATAGAATCCTCGGGCATGGGTTTTGTCTTGTCTTTGATTTTAAACGGAGCAGAGACAATTACCTTCTCTGCTCCAGCTTCTAAATGGCCCCTGAGGGCCCCCTTTGGGGAGTCAGCAGGCACTGTTGGATCACGGAACTGACCCGTTGTGTCCACCACCAGACGCACTCCATGTTCAGCCCAGGCAATATCTCGAGGATTTCTTGCCTCTTGAAGAACCTTGACTTTTATCCCATCTACTACAATCTCTCCCTTTGCTTCATCAATCTCCTGCACCACTTTGCCACCCTTGTAACCCTGAAGATACCCGCCAAGGAGCCCATAGGTAGAGTCTCTCTCTATATAGTGAGCGACATCTTTGAGAGAAGTCCCGGCGGGCCTCCCGATATTTACCACAATTTCTGGAAAATATTTTCTGGCAATGTGGTGCCACAAGGTCAACTTACCTATTCTGCCAAGACCATTTATCCCCAATACCATACCGCTTCCTGATTTCTGTCCTTCAAAAGCCTCCATTTCCATCCCTCTCCATCTCTTTTATTTTCATGACGCCCAGATATACGCTTCCTTCACTGCCATCAATACTGATCCAATCACCTGAATTCACCATCCTGCCACTCAGGGAGCAACTCCGCTCCTTTTCCATACATATGAGATTAGCACACCCTACCACGCAGGTTTTGCCCAGCCGGTGGGCTACTATGGCTGCATGGCTGGTGGATCCGCCCCGTGCAGTCAGCAGGCCATCAGCCTCATATATCTCTTTTATGTCATCGGGCACGGTATCCCCCCTTATCAAAATAAGAGAGGTCGCGGGCTCCTTTTCTCTCCAATATCTGATCTCCTCAAGGCTGAAAACGGCCCGTCCCGCCATTGCACCGCCGCTGACCCCGATTCCATGGCCCAGGAATTCAACTTTTCCCTTTTGCGCAAGATCGAACGAATAGACCTTTTTCCTCTCCCTCATGACCATGTCTCTGGTCTGAAGTATATAAAGGTCCTCCGCAGTGGGTCCTTCAAAGGTAAACTCCATCTCCTGAGGGCTCCATTTTTTCTCATAGACAAGCTCCTTGGACCATTCCCTCAGGTTCCTGTAAATCTCGGGAAACCTCTTCTCCAGGCTTTCTTCAGGGTCACGGTTTTCCGACTCAGCCTGCCTAGCGGAAATCGGCCGAGTCTTTACCAGGCCAGAAACCACGTCTTCTCCCTGATTGCCCAGTGTATAGTCGCCCCAAAGCACGAGCATGTCACCTGACCACCTGGGATTGTGGGTAAAAAACACCCCGGAACCTGATTGACTTGAATAATTCCCGAAC
>JALVSJ010000278.1 GCA_027024445.1 Desulfobacterales bacterium | reverse complement strand
ATGAGAAGCAGCAGGGCCCCCCTTACAGCTCGAAGAGATGCCTCGGGCTTTTGGTCAGGATTTGATTTCCGTTGTTAGTGACCAGGATCATATCTTCTAACTTAACCACCCCAACATTTTCATCCATCAGGTGCATGTCCAGGGCTATGACTGAGCGGTCCAGGATCGGGGCTTCATTGTATGCAGAGAGGACAGGAGGTTCGTTTAACTCCAGCCCAATACCGTGGCCAATCATGCGGCCTTTTCGTCCTTTACCGAAATTCAAGAAGGCATCTGCGATCTTGAGATCTTTGGATTTTTGCAACGCCATTTGATAAATCTCCCTACATGGCACCCCCGGTTTAATTCTCTCGATGAGGTAATCAGCGATTTCCTTCAGCTTGCTGTACAAAGTCTTAGTCTTTTGATTGGCTTTTCCAAGGATATAGATCCTCGTCTGATCTGCGTGATATCCTTCTACTAACGTGGGGATATCAATTATGACCAGGTCACCTTTCGAAATAGGTCTCCTTGATGGTCCGGCGGGTATAGAAGGACTCAGACCCACGCCGGTTATCGAATAAACCAGCCCGCTTATCCTGAACAGGTTAGGACCAGATGCGATAGGGCCTGTGCTCATAAAGAAATCTGGCTGCCTAATAAAGAAGGTCCCCTCATGCCCGGCCAGCCTGTGGGCATTTTCTACGGCGGCGGCAAGCTCCAGCTCTGTAATCCCTTCCTTCAGGGCTGACAAGGCTGCTTTATGGCCTGCATCAATGGCTTCGCAGGCTTTATTCAGTTTTTCGATTTCATGGTCATCTTTTTGCTGCCTTTGTTCCAGAACCAGCGGGGAAATATTGACGAACTCAATGCCCTGGAACACCTCCTTGTACTGCTGCATTTGAACGACTGGCAGAACATCCAATTCGAGCCCAATCTTGTTTCCACTGACCTTGGAGGATATTTCCCCAAAAATATTCTCCAGCTTCCTTTCCTCCTTCACTCTGGCCCTTTCTATAAACACCTCATCAGGCGCAAATTCGATGCCCCTCCTCACAAACAAGATGTACCCTTCGGGTGAAACAAAAAGCCATGAAGGTTGTGCTGTGCCTGTGTAATAGAACACATCGCGGGAATAAGAAAGCAGAACCGCTCCGAGTTTCTTCTCAGCTATTTTCTCCTGGAGAACTTTGATCCTTTCTTTTGGCTCCATTTTTGTCTTACCCATTCTTGATTCTTGACAGTTGTTCCCTGAGGGCGGGATAATGATTATGTGCTTTCTTCAAAATTCTGCCTGTGAAAAAAACAAGAAGTATCCAACCGAAAACTTACCCCTTATGAGTGAATACTCTTACTGGCCACGTCAAGGATTTTTTTCTGAGGCAGTTCATAGTCGAAAGGGGGAATTCTTGTTGTCTTTTATCTCCAAAGGCTATATATGTATAGCAACTAGGAACAAAGGGGGTGTCAATATGCTTGCCTTACGACTGCCGGAGGACATTGAAAAAAGGCTTGATGCACTAGCCAAGAAAACGGGCCGGACTAAATCGTTTTATGCGAGAGAAGCTATCTTGAGGCATCTTG
>JALVSJ010000277.1:345-1564 GCA_027024445.1 Desulfobacterales bacterium | reverse complement strand
GGTATTGAGGGTTTCGTGAATAACACGAGCAACGATATAATTGAAGAGCCGGATGCGGTAATTCCGCATGTCCGGATCTGTGTGGGGGCGGTCAGGTAACTGGCCGTTCTACCACGACGATTTTTCTCAGGTTTCTCGTTCTTTCTTAAATATTGACAATTAATGACCGGCACATATAATTAAACATATATTGTTTATAGGAGTCGATTATGGGGCAGGTAACGATTTATTTGGAAGAAGATATCGAACAGAAAATGGTTGATGCGGCGAAATCTGCCCATTTATCAAAGAGTAAGTGGATAGCGAGGCTCATTCACGAGAAAGTAGCAAATGAATGGCCCCAATCCATTGTAGAGCTGGCAGGGTCATGGGAAGACTTTCCAACTATTGATGACATTAGGTCTAATGAAGGGAAAGACGCGAGTCGAGAGGCATTGTAATGTATGTCATTGATACAAATACATTAATCTATTTCTTCAAAGGAATGGGGAGTGTTCCAGATAAGTTTCTTGAGGTGTCCCCTAAAGATATGGCTATTCCATCAGTGGTGCTGTACGAATTAGAGTATGGAATAGCGAAGTCCACTTCTCCACGAAAAAGGCAATCCCAGTTAAAGGAGTTATGCTCCTTGGTTGAAATTTTGCCATTTGAAGAAGAGGCGGCACGCTTTGCTGCTTCAGTCAGGGCTAGCCTTGAAAAGAAAGGTACACCAATTGGCGCTTGTGATGTATTAATTGCGGGCACTGCGCTAGCGAATAAAGGAATATTGGTTACCAATAATAGGAAAGAATTCTCAAGGGTATCTAAATTGAAATTAGAGAATTGGTACAAATAAAATCTAACAAAAGCAATTGAGAGGGACAAACCTCCGCGGTGCTGGCGTTATGTGTAAAAGAGGTAGTGATGAGTTTTCCATTTGACGAAAATGTAGAGCCTGAGTCTGTAGGTATGAGTACTAAGAAGCTTGAGAAAGTTGTAAACACTTTCAAGCAGCAACATGCTAATGGAGGATTCCCAGGGGGCCAGCTTGTTGTAAGGCGAAAAGGGAAGGTTGTGGTAAATGAAGCTATTGGCATAGCCAGAGGTTTCAGGTCTGATGAATCGACTCCCGCGCTGAATGCGACTCCTGAAACCTTATTCCCCGTGTATTCAACAGGGAAACCACTTGCAGGTGTTGCTATAGCCATTTTAGAGGATAAAGGGTTGCTCGATATCAATG
>JALVSJ010000277.1:0-335 GCA_027024445.1 Desulfobacterales bacterium | reverse complement strand
GAAGATAACTACCCTTGATGTTCTAACGCATCGCTCAGGTGTTTTATTGCCGCACTTAGCCGGAAAATTTGAAATTTGGCAAAATAGAGAAGCAATGAAAAATCAGTTAGCTGATGCTGTTCCTGTATATAAGCGTGGCACTCTTGCATATCAGCCTGGTGAGTTCGGTTGGATATTGTCAGAAGTGGTCGCCAGAACCGATGGAAGAGAGCTAGCCGATTTTGTCGAACAAGAAATCATAACACCGTTGCAACTTCCAGATCTTCAGTTCGGGTTGAAAGATAATAACTATGAGGCTATCGCCCACTCTTACTGGCAAGGTAAAGATAAGGTAA
>JALVSJ010000276.1 GCA_027024445.1 Desulfobacterales bacterium | reverse complement strand
CGCCGGAGCAGAGAACAGTCACATAAGCCTGTGGAGATAGTTACTGGAAATGGTAAAGGCAAGACCACGTACTGTTTAGGTAAAGCCATGCTTGCCTCATGCACTGGGGTCCCCTCTTTTGTACTCCAAGTAATAAAATCCCCTAAGGCCTATGGAGAGGTGATGGCCATTGAAAGACTGCCCAACCTGACAATAAAAACAATGGGTAAGGGTTTTATAGGGAGCGCAAAAAAGTCTTTTGAAAAAGTACACATGGAGGCAGCTCGAAGAGCATGGGAAGTGTGGTTGCGAGAAATCTATTCCATGCACTACGGCCTTTTGGTGCTGGATGAGATCAACGTGGCCACACATTATGGGTTGATAAGACCTGAGAGAGTGGAAGAGATGCTTTTTCTCAAGCCCCCTAGCCTCCACATACTCCTCAGTGGCAGGAATGCACATCCTGATGTGCTGAAAATGGCCTCAACCGTCATCGAAATGCGGGAAATCAAGCACCCTTTTAAGAAAGGAATAAAGGCAAGAAAAGGGATTGAGTTCTGATCTTTCCTTGCCTTTAAGATCCTTTTGAAATTTTGTACTGGCTACCAGCGCCTACCGTGATAGCGGGAAGGGGATGATTTGCGCTCTTTTGCGACATCCACCTTCAGGACTCTCCCATCCAGCTCAGTTCCGTTAAGTTCCGCGATGGCCTTATCCGCCTGCTCTGAATCCATCTCCACGAAACCAAAACCCCTGGACCTCCCTGTCACGTAATCAGTGACAAGTTTGACCGAATGTACCTGGCCATACTGAGAGAAAAGTTCATGCACCCTCGACTCAGGGGTACGAAACGCTAAATTGCCAACATAGATCTTTTTCATTCTACTACTGTCCTTTTTCTCGTGGCTCTCGCACCGGCACAGGCATTGCCCAGGCTGGACACGAAATGCCCTACTGCACTATTTCCATCAATTCCACATCGAATATTAAGGTCTGTCCTGCCAAAGGATGATTAGCATCAAGAGTCACCGTATCATCATTCATCTCTGTAACTACCAGGTCAATGATAGCCCCATTTGGTTGCCTCACCTGAAGTTGCTGCCCCACAGTTGGATTGATGTGCTCAGGAAATTCGCTCTTGTTCACGAAAAGGACCAGGTCCTCTCTTCTTGGCCCATAGGCATCCTCAGGGGGAATTGAAAGGGTCTTGGTCGAGCCAACAGACATCCCTACTATGCCCTTCTCAAAGCCTTCAATTACTTCGCCTCCTCCGATGGTAAATTCAAGAGGGGCCCTGTCCCTTGAACTATCAAATATAGTTCCATCTTCCAGTTTACCGGTATAATGTACCCTTACCGTATCACCGTTTTTTGCTTCTGCCATGTTTTCCTCCTTTTGATTGAATATGGTCCTATGGTAAGCCCACACTGGACGAATCAAACCATTTATTGATTGCCTCTGCGGGATATACCCTGATTAAGCTGTCTTAACAACGGAGAGGAATTCAGAGGAAATGAATTTGCTAATTCTCAAAAAATCATGAAATGAGGTTCCTTTAGGAAAAGACCAGTCGAGCGACTCCTCGAGGCTGTTAAGATGCGATCTAAAAGAACTTTCATCAGCAACTCGCCGACTACGGTAAATTCTACGCCATAAGAATTCAATAATCAATGATTTTTACAATTTTTTCCACTCTTCACTTCTTAATCAAACTCCGCCTATATTGAAAGTAAGCATCTCGAACTGCCACATATGGATCAAGCGCTGCCTTCTTTAGGGACTCGTAATCACCAATGGTCAAGGAAGTTCTATTCACCTTGTCATAACCTTTAACCGCAATTCTATATTTGGTCCTCGTCACAGAATAGTTGATGGGATCCAGGAAAAAATCCCCTATCATGCCAACTGTATCCCTAAGGCTTGAGGGCCCGAAGATGGGCCAATTGATATAAATGCCTGGGCCCAAACCGAAGGCGCCTAAGCTCTGTCCCAAATCCTCTTCATGGACCTCCAGGTGTCCTTCATTCTTGGCCACATCCTGAACGCCCAGAAAACCTACAGTAGAATTAATAATGAATCTAAGAGCTTCCGTTCCAGCCGCTCTAAATTTTCCTTGAAGGAGGCAATTAACCAACCTTACGGGCATCAATAGATTGGAGAAAAAATTCCTCACCCCCACTCGGGCCGGCTCGGGAACTACCTTGCTGTATCCTTTGGCAATAGGTTTCAGGAGCCAGAAATAAAGCTTGTCGTTAAAAACAAAAAATATTCGGTTAATAGGTTCCAATGGGTCAGCGATAGTCTCTACCTCCTCCTCTTCAAACTCTGGAGGTGTTATAGATTCATCCCCCCATTCAGAATTGGATTGTTCATGAGCATTTTTTGCAAGTCCAACATTTGACGCCAGTAAGGTGGCCCCAAAGTCTTCGGCTACCTTTGCCACATCAACCGATTCCGGCAACAACCTGAAGCTGCCAGTATTTTGGGCAGCCATCAAAGGGAAGGAATAACCTAAGGACATAGCAACAACAATAACGACCAAGAACCTGAATTGTTTCAGCATCACGTCCCCCAAGAGCATTTATGATTTCAGATCTTATGATTCACCAACCTTCGCTCTTAACTTCTCAATCAATCTCTTGAAAGAGGAGCGCACTAGTATGTTATTGAATTGTGTTCTATAATTGTTAATCAGGCTGACGCCCTCAATGGAGATGTCATAAACCCACCACTTTCCCTTTTTCTTCTTCATCCTGTATAAAACGCGAACCTCTGTATCCTGTTTGGTGAGTATTTTTACCTTTACTATCGCATAATTCCCTTCCACCCTATCACCCACATATATCACCTTTTCCCCAGAATATCCCTCTACCTTGTCCAGATAGGTTCTCTCCAGAAGTTTTCCAAACAGATAGACGAACTCCTTTTTCTCTTCTTCTGTTCTTTTCCTCCAGTGCCTGCCGAGAGTCCGTTTAGCCATTTCGTTCCAATCAAAGACCTCATCCACAGTCTCCCTGATAAGTCGCCTCCTTTTCGGCTCCTTGTCGGGTGACTTCAAGGCTGGATCCTTTACGATCTCAATAATCTTGTCTGTCACATTTTTTATCACCTCTGTTGGCTCGCCAGCATATACCAAGTAGATGCCAAAGAAGCCCAGCGTTATTAGAATAACTGCTATGGCAACAGCATTCTTTTTCATAAGAAGCCCCCCACTAGATGAAAAGTTGTCTGATTCCGCCACTGATTCTTAGTGTGAAACCCTGGATCACAATTTGCCGAACACAAAGCTAGAAATAAGTTGTTCCAGATCGACCGCCGGCTGAGTATCCCTGATTCTCTCCCCGGGCTTCAAGACTATATCCGAGGCCCCAGGGGTTATCTCCACGTATTTTTCTCCAATTAAACCTTTCGTTTTAATGGAAGCTATGGCATCCTCCTGGATCTTCACATCTTCTGTCAGCACCATCACCACTTTTGCCTGATAATCCTCCAGGCTGATCCTCTTCACTCTGCCAACCTCCACGCCTGATATGACCACAGAGGCGCCGGTTTTCAGGCCGCCACTATTGGAAAATAGTGCCTGGATTTCATAGCCGCCTCCACCAATTACCTCCATCTTCCCAAGTTTCACCGACAAATAGCCCAGGCACAGGATACCTGCCAAAACAAACAGTCCTACTGCAAATTCTATGTCAAGTCGCCTCATGGTTGTCCCTCGCACTAAACCATTTCAGGATCATTGTACTTCTTTTCCCCTCCTCATTTTCCCAAGAAGGCCTTTACCACGGGATCCTCAGAGCGCATCATCTCATCGGGGGCCGCATCTACCCTCAGCTTTCCCTCGTATATCATCAATACCCTATCAACAAATGGAAATATTCGGGGTATTTCGTGGGTTACAATTATACCAGTAAAAGAGACCCGCTTATGGCAAGAGTCAATTAGCTCTAGTATGGATTGCCCAATTACGGGATCAAGACCTGTGGTGGGTTCATCGAATAACATGATTTCAGGATCCAGTACAAGCGAACGAGCCAGTGCCGCCCGCTTTACCATACCTCCACTTATCTGGGAAGGATACTTCTCTTCCGCCCCTTTTAGCCCAACCAATTCCAATTCTTTCATTACCTTGGCGCGGATTTCCTTCTCCGTCATCTTAGTCTTTTCCCGCAAGGGAAACGCTACATTCTCATAAACCGTCATGGAGTCGAAAAGTGCCCCGCCCTGGAACAAGAACCCCAGTCTGTCTCTCAACCTGCGCAAATCTGCTCCTCTGACTTTTCCGAGGTCCACGCCATCAATTATCACTTTACCCCTGTCAGGCTGCATAAGTCCTGCCAGGTGCTTCAGCAATACACTTTTTCCGCCACCACTCCCCCCAATCAACGCCACTACTTCACCTTTGCTAATCTCAAAGGAAATGCCATTCAGGACAATGTGTCCGTCAAATGATTTTTGTAATCCTTGTACCGCGATCATAATCTCTCTATCAAACTATCAAAAAAGTGCTGAGGTCATGAAATAGTCCCAAACAAGGATAAGCACTGAGGTAAGAACCACCGCTTGTGTTGTAGCCTTGCTCACCCCTTCTGCTCCGAACCCTGTCAGAATACCAGTATAGTACCCTTTAAACGTTGAGACCCATGCAATCAAAACACCAAAACTTAAAGATTTGTATACCCCCTCCAGCACATCGGCCATTTCTACATAATGGCTCATTTCACCAAAATACACTCCAGAGCTGACCCCCAGAAGTTTAACTCCTATCAAATATCCTCCAAAAATGCCCAAAACATCGAAAATTGCGGTCAGAAGCGGCATGGATATCAAGGCTGCCAAGAAATTTGGCACAATGAGGTACCTATACGGATTTAGGCCCATTAGATCAAGGGCATCTATTTGCTCGCTTATCCTCATGATTCCGATCTCAGCGGCCACGGCAGAGCCTGCTCTGCCTGTGACCATCAACGCTGAAAGAACTGGGCCCAGTTCCTTAATAAGCGCCAACCCTACCATGGGGCCTAAAAACGCATCCGAGCCAAACCTGCTTAGACTGTAATAACCTTGAAAGCCCAGGACCATTCCCGCAAATAGGCCTGTGAGTAAGATCACAATCATGGATTGGAGGCCTATAAAGTGAATTTGTTTTACAACTCTGCCGAATTTTATTGGTGGGATAATAGTGTAGAGGAAGGCCGTGGCCAAGAATATGCCCATGAGTCCCATGCGCCGAACCGACTCCAGGGTAGCAGCCCCTATCTTTCTTATCCATTCCTTCAACATAAAATCACCAAATTATCGCGACAGTTTATGTATTCGACACAATTACTCGCTTTGATTAGAAATCAATTTCTATTAAGTTATCATAATTCTTTAAGCTTTAAATTATATCTCGAAGAATCAAATACTTTGTCCATATCCTTAATGCAACTAATCAATTTATCTAAATAAGGACTACGTTTTATAGGTATCTTTTCGCTACCCACCCGTTCAATGGCCCGAAGGACACTCGCAATAGTCAAGTTTTCAGGATCCATTGCTGGCTGAAAGTAATCACCATTTCTTCCTTCCACTGAGATTCGTGAGACCACACGCGCTTGAAGAAGCTGGGCGAGTATCTCGTGAACACATCTGATAGGAATACCTAATTCGGCTGATATCATAGTGCTCTCTTGGGGGTCTTCACCACTGCAAAACGCTTTTACCAGATAATGAACAATAGCAAGCGCAAGGATCTTTTTTCTGTAATAACTCACTCGTGACCAATCCTTTTCAAATTCAAAGGCTCCAACGTTTTGATATGCAAAGGACACCTCTGCGCCGTAAAGAACTATCAACCAGCTCCAATTCATCCATATCAGAAACAGTGGCAGAGCTGCAAAACTCCCGTAGATGGCATTGTATCTCGCAACACCAATTTGGAAGCTTATGTAGATCCATTGAAACAATTGGAATAGGGTGCCAGCGATTATGCCTCCCACAATTGCTGACCCAGTCCTCACTTTCGTATTCGGCATAAAGCTGTAAATAAATATGAATAGTGCCCACAGGACAGCATAAGGTGCGAGCTTTAGTGGCAGCATGACTGCGGGTCCGAGGGGACCAAACCGATGTACAAGGCCCTTGATTTTTCCCGTAACCATCACAGTCAGGGTACTTGAGGCAACCACAAGAAGAGGGCCTATCAAAGTCAAGGCAAGATAGTCAACAAGTTTTCTTGTTATGGGTCTCGCCTTTTTTACCCCCCATATCTCGTTAAAAGCATCCTCAATATTGGAAAGAACATTTAGGGTTGTCCAGAGAAGAAAGACAAGGCCTGCTCCCACCATTAATCCGCCACGGGTGCTCTCAAGGAGTGTTGTAGCAAAAGTTATCACCTTTGTTATGATCTCTTCCTGGGCCTCAAGGTTTTGGATAAGCTGCTTCTCAAGCAGTCTTTCAAATCCAAATCCTTTTGCTATGCCAAAGAGCATGGCAAGCACAGGTACAAAAGACAATACGGAATAAAATGTTAAAGCAGAGGCTCGAAGCTGGCATTTATCTTCAAATAGGCCTCTGAAAGAAAGGAGTACTATTCTTATCAAGCGGAGAAAAAGGGCTCTCAGTCTGTTTAACTCGGTCTCCTCAATACGCCAAATATCTGACTTGAGGAATTCGAATATACTCCGCAGCTTCACGAGCACTGCCTCGCCTCTTGGCTACCAAGGTTGTCTTGATGGCCTGGTATACACTCTCCCTCTCTCAAAGGTCAAGCCACCCAAAGATTTAAGGTTTGGAAATAACAGACTGCCGCCTCCAGACTTTACATTGGAGACGGCAGCCCCTATAAACATAGACACCAATAAAACACAGAAACAAGCGTCCTACACCTGCAATGGATACTTTTTCTGGATAATGTCGTAATAGGCCTTTTCTGAAACAGTTCCCCAAGTTCCGACTATTTTCTGAAATTTCTTGAAATCCTCTGCAACCTTCCTTGCAAGAGGATCTTTGGCTGCCTCTTCCTCTACTACTTCGTCAGCTAGCTTCCGAAGGCCATTGAGAACTTCGTCAGGGAATTTTATGAGCTTAACGTGGTGTTTGGTAATGAGTTCCTGCAATGCCGCACCATTTTGAGAGTCAAACTGGGCCAATGTCCATGCTTCGCTTTCCATACAGGCTGCGTCAATGATCTGCTGTATATCCTTGGGCAGCGACTCGTATGCCTTCTTGTTAAAGATGTACTCCAAATAAGTCCCTGGTTCGTGCCAGCCCGGGTAATAATAGTATTTGGCTGCTTCATAGAATCCCATTCTAAGGTCGTGGAGAGGACCTACCCATTCGGTCGCATCAATCACACCGCGCTCCAAATTGGTGAAAATTTCGCCACCAGGGGTCAAGACGACTGTCCCGCCAGCCTTTGCCACAACCTTTCCCCCAAGCCCGGGAATCCTCATCTTAAGGCCTTTGTAGTCGCTCAGAGTGTTGATCTTCTTGTTAAACCAACCACCCATCTGAACACCTGTCGAGCCGCCCGGCCTTGGGATAACGTTAAAGTTGGCATAAACCTCTTCCCAGAGCTTCAGGCCATTGCCACCATGAAACCATGCCGACATACCTTGCGCATTCAGGCCAAAGGGAACGGCTGCAAACCACTGGCATGCGGGGGTCTTTCCAGCCCAGTAATAGGCTGCCGAGCTTCCCATCTCAACGGTACCGTTTGAAACGGCATCGAAGGTACCTAGAGGCGGTACCAGTTCTCCACCTGCGTATACCATAATCTTCAGTCTACCATCTGTAAGCTGCTCAATTCTCTTAGCCAGCCTCTCTGCACCGTCTTGTAGCACAGGAAGCTTTGGTGGCCAGGTAGTGACCATTTTCCATACATACCTCTTTTTTGCAATCACTGCAGGGGCGCCGATGGTAGTGGCCGCCACTGCCGCTGCAGCCCCTGCTCCAGCCTTTTTCAAGAACTCCCTTCTCTTCATGATGTCCAACCTCCTTTTTTTGGTTTTGTGCTGCACAAGCACTAGGTCATATTCCCTTGTGGGAAAATGGTACGGTAGCTTTCAACGACCTCATCTGCCTGAGAAAACCACATGGGGCAACCACGTGGCCAGTTGCGGGTAAAATGCAACTATCAACAAGCCCACCAGTTGAAACGCCACAAAAGGCACAATGCCTCTATATATGTGACCGGTACTTATTTCCGGCGGTGTCACAGCTTTTAGATAGAACAACGAGAAACCGAACGGAGGCGTCATAAATGAGGTCTGCAGATTCACCGCGAGCAATATACAAAACCACAAAGGATCATAGCCAAACTCTATCATTATGGGCGCTAAAACGGGTACGTGAATAAAGGTAATTTCTATAAAATCAAGAAAAAATCCAACAATGAAAATTAGGCCCATAGCAATAACCAACACCCAGCCATGCCCAAATTTATCTGCAAGGCCCCCGAGAAACTCCCTAACCACACCGTCCCCACCAAGCCCCCGGAATACAAGTCCAAAGGCTGCCGCCCCGCAAAGAATGATGAATACCATTGAGGTGAGATTGAGTGTGGTTCTCATCACCTCCCGAAACATCTTCATATTGAATTTCTTATTAACAATAGTTAGCGTCGTGGCTCCCACTGCCCCTACTGCCGCAGCCTCTGTAGGTGACGCGATCCCTGCAAATATGGAACCCAGTACCGCGATCATAAGGACCAGTGGAGGGATAAGCGCGCGGCTCACTCGCAGCGCGAGCTGCTTTCTTCCCAGCGCTGCAAGCTCCTCCTTAGGAATTGGTGGTGCAACCCCCGGCCTCATGTAAGCTATAACCAATATGTATATGACATAAAGAAGGACTAGAAGGAGGCCTGGAAATACAGCGCCTATGAAAAGGTCACCCACAGGCACTCCTACTATATCTCCGATCAAAACCAGGACTATACTTGGAGGAATAATCTGCCCTAAGGTCCCGGAGGCAGATACAGTGCCAGTGGCCAATTCCTTTTGGTAGCCCCGTCTTAGCATAGTGGGAACCGCAAGAAGACCCATTGTAACCACTGTGGCCCCCACGATTCCGGTTGAGGCACCGAGCAAGGCCCCCACTACCACGACGGATATGGCCAGTCCCCCTCGGAGACGGCCAAAAAGCATGCCCATGGTATCCAGCAACTCCTCAGCCAACCCCGAGCGCTCCAGCATCACTCCCATAAAAACAAATAGCGGAACCGCAATGAGGGTGACATTGGTCATTCTCCCCCATATCCTTAACGGCAACAGGTTGAAAAAATCCCAGCCAAACCCGATTAGCCCAAAAGTAAGAGCAGTTCCTAAAAGTGTAAACGTCACAGGAAATCCTGCCATTAACAGGATAGTTAGAGCTAAAAACATCCAGGCCGGTAATAATTCCATATGAGTATCGTACTCCTTTTCGCCGCTAGAACTAGTTTCCAGTTAAATCATTAGGAGACTGCCCATTATTGTCATGCAGCTTCTTTCTCTTTACCCTCTTCGGGGATTTCCTTTCCCGTTATTTGGAAAAGGCTGTGCAGGAACAGGGAGATGCCCTGCAGGAACAGAAGGGCAAAACCCACGGGAATACACCCTTTTATGAGAAATCGAAAAGGTATCCCTCCCGGGTCAGGTGAACCCTCCAAAATCACAAAAGAGTTGTGGGTGAATTTCCACCCTGTGAGGACGACCATCAGGCATCCAGGGAACAGAAAAAGCAAACATCCAAGAAAATTAACCCATGCCTTCCCCTTGTACCCTAGCTTCTGATAAATGATATCCACGCGAACATGACCGTCATGGAGGAGTGTATAGCCAGCCCCGATCAAGAATATGAATCCAAACAAGTGCCATTCCAGCTCCTGGGTAAATACAAAACTGGTGTTGAACACATACCGCATTACGACGTCAATGAAAACTACAGCCACCAGTCCAGCAGTCACCCAGGCCACACCACGGCCTATCCATTCATTGAACTTGTCTATGGCATCACAGATTTTTTTTAGAAATTCCATACTCATCCTATAGCCAATTCCGTTTGTTAATACTCAGAACGAACTTTACCCATTTTTCGCTGAAATCTGTTCCTCTTCTAACTGGGGTGGCTGACAACTTACTTTTGATCCAGCGGTGAAAAGTTAGAGAATATTACTTAACATTGTTACAAAATGCAAATTTTCCAGAAAAAATTTCTCCTATCCCAGTTGAACCTATTCCTTCCTAACTTAAGGGCCCAAGTGAATCATGCCTTGATCTTTCCTTGACTAGCCCATTGTTAACCATGCCAGGGATATGCCCGTAGGATCCTGCAGCGTCCTCCTCACTTCTTATGGCCCACCCCAATATTTCCAATGCGGTAAGCTGTGCATCCATAATACCTCCGGTCTCAATAGCCTCCTAAAGGGTTAATTCTTGCACCTTATTGCTATTTTCGCAAAAGTCATAATTGAACCGCTTCACGATATGTCGCAATTCGCTTCTCCGCGCGTACCGGACCCGGGTGCAATGGAAATAAGCTACGCCGCGTTAAGAGGTCCTCGCCTCTCTGTCCAAAATATCTTCCCATCGCCTTTCGGTATGTGCTTGAATCCGGTCCACCATTTCGTCGCTCATCTGTCGGAATCTACCCTGAGCCATCAAATAATTGCGAAGCGGAATCTCCCTCGAGGGCTTAACGGTCACCCGCGGCTGTCCCTCTTGGACTTCGTATAAAGGGAACACCTTGCTCTGTGTGGCCATACGGGTCACTCTTATGGACTCAGCCGAATCAATCCTCCAGCCGGGAGGACATGGTGACAGGATGTGGATAAACCTTGTGCCTTTTATACCTTTCGCCTTCTTGAACTTACTGACAAAATCATCGGGATATGCCACAGAGGCAGTGGCAACATAGGGAATTCCATGAGCAAGCAAAATGCTTTCCATATCCTTCTTGGGTTCCTCCTTAAGTGAGCCTGCCGGTGTAGTAGTGGTCCAAGCCCCAATGGGAGTGGCGCTGGAACGCTGAATGCCTGTATTCATATAAGCCTCGTTGTCATAACATACATAGAGGATGTCTTCATTTCTTTCTGCCGCTCCAGAAAGGGATTGCAGGCCTATGTCAAACGTACCGCCATCCCCTGCCCATGCCATTACAGTTACATCCCTTTCTCCTCTGATGTCCAGCCCTGCCTTCACCCCCGAGGCCGCAACCGCTGCTGTCTCAAATGGCACATGAATAACCGGAACATTAAGGACCGAATAAGGATAGACTCCGATAATAATACTCCAGCAACATGCTGGAATCACCACAGCCGTCCTTTGCCCAAGAGCCTTGAGGGCGAGCTTCATGGCCAATGCGGTCCCACAGCCCTGACAAGACAAAAGCCCCGGAGTCATCAACTCTGGACCACGTCTCATGTCTTCAGACAGATTAAACAATTTCTGCATTTGTAGCTCCTGCGCAATAATCTTTCATAGTGTTCGCGTTTCCTTAAGTCCCCAAAAGATGGGGACATCCATCTCAACCTTCCCGGCCGTTACTTTCTCTACTATTCCCAGGACATCAGATGGCGTCACATCACGGCCACCTAGACCCGCTATGGCCGAATAGATGGAAGGCCTCCTTTCTAGTGGGAACAGGGCCGATCGGATCTCACTGACAAATGCGCCTCCGAGGCCACCTATTAGATTTCTGTCGATGACCACGACTTTGTCGGCAGCCTCTAGGATCTGCCTCCAGTGTTGATGAGGTACGGGTCGGAAAAGCCTCAACTTCATAAGGCCTAACTTGGCCCCCATTTCCCTGGCTCTTTCAACGGCAATCCTGGCAACAGAGCTGATGGTGCCTGCTGCCACAATAATTATATCTGCATCATCGGTCCTGTATCTTTCAGCTATCTCGTATCTCCTTCCAAATGCCTCACCGAACTCGCGGCATATTTCTTCATAAGCTTTCAGAGCAGTCATGCAATCCCTGTATATCCGGTACCTCTCCTCATAATAAATCTCTGGTCCGATCATGCCTCCGAACATTTTGGGATTTGCTACATCTATCTTGTAAGGTGGCTCAAAGGGAGGCAGGAATTCATCTACCTCACGCTGCTCCGGAATATCCACCACTTCTGAAGTGTGGCTCAAGAAAAAGGCATCGTAAGTGACCATAACAGGCAAAAGAAGTTTTTCCGCCAGCTTGTAGGCCATAATGATGCTGTCAAGGACTTCCTGGTTTGACTCGCAGTAAATCTGAATCCACCCTGTGTCTCTCTGGGAGATGGAATCCGTTTGGTCTGCCCAGATGTTCCAACCCGCACCTACGGCCCTGTTCACATTGGCCAGCACGATGGGCAGCCTGGCACCACACACCCAATGAAGAACCTCGTGCATCAGCAACAGCCCCTGGCTGCTGGTAGCTGTAAAAGAGCGAACACCAGCAGTGGAAGAACCCACCAGCGCTGCAAGGGCAGAATGCTCACTTTCCACCTTGATAAATTTGGCATCCAGAGCTCCGCTAGCACACATCTCGGAAAGCTCTTCCACAATCGTTGTCTGAGGCGTGATTGGATAGGCTGAAATCACTTTTACCCTGCTCAGTCTTACACCATGCGAGACCGCATGGTTCCCCTTTATAACCTTTCTCAATTAAGCCTCCTTGATCTCGACGTCCTCATCTATCATGGTAATGGCATACCTGGGACACTCGGCGAAACATATACCGCATCCCTTGCAATAGTCATAGTCATACTCATAACCGAACTCCTCGCCATTGTGTGGCAGGATAGAAACGTCTGGACAGAAAATAAGGCAGTTATCGCATTCAATGCACCGGCCACAGTGCAGGCACCTCTGACATTCGGCCATAATATTTTCCGAATCCATGGTTTGCACATGTGGCTCAAACCCTCTAACGCGCTCCCGTGCAGGTTTGACAGGAGGGTTAACTCTAGGGGCTCTGTCAAAGTAGTCATACACAATGTTGTCTCTTCGAACCACAGTTCGAAAAGCCTGCCTGACCGGATTAAGGGGAGAAAGCCCTACGTAACGGGAAAAACTCAAACTTATGCCGTCCCCCACACAGATTCTATCCAATACTTTGGCAAAATCCTCCCCTCGCCTGTCGCAATCCATGGCAATGGCAGCCCTTTTTCCAGAGGCAACAGCATGAACAACGGTGTGGGGGATATCAATCAGATCGCCACCCGCATAAACCCTTGTCCTCTTTCCAAGGTCCACATCGAGACAAAGGCTCTCATTTACAGGCAAAGGACCATTGTCTCTACTAACTCTGTCTAATGGTGGAAATGAAGGGCTCTCCCCTATGGCCACGATAATTGTGTCAGTATGCAAGGAAAATCCCTGACCTTCTTTTTTGACTGGAGCTCGCCTGCCACTTTCGTCAGGGAGCCCCAACTCCATTTCGCTGCAAATCAGTTCTCCGCCACTCCCGTCTGTATTCAACTCAATTGCCTCCGGCGCAACCAGAAACCTAAACTCGATCCCCTCTTTCCGGGCCTCTTCCACTTCCTCGCGATGCGCGGGCATCTCAGCCTCTGTTCTCCTGTACAAAATGATGACCTTTTCAGCACCCAGCCTTAAAGCAGTCCTTGCCGAATCAATGGCAGTATTTCCCCCACCTATCACTGTTATGTGGTTCCCCAACTCGAGGGGTTCTCCCAAAGCCACCTTTCTCAAAAACTCCAAACCAGGTACGACCCTTGGTGTTTGATCTTCGCCCCTGACCCCCAGCTTTTTGCTCCTGTGTGCTCCAGCCGCCAAAAACACATAGTCGTATTCCATGCACAATTTCTCGAAACCTATGTCCTCTCCAACTCTCGTGCCCGGTTTGAGTTCTATGCCTATCTTCTCCAGAAACTCGAATTCTTTCCTCACAACTTCCCTTGGAAGCCGATAAGCGGGAATGCCAACGCTCAATATTCCTCCCATCACCGCATGGGCTTCATATATGGCCACCCTGAATCCTAGCAATCGGGCAAAATACGCCGCCGACATGCCCGCTGGCCCGGAACCTATCACTGCTAAGGTAGCTCCATGGTATTCAGGGAGCTGTGGACTAGTTTTGGCCTCCAGCCCTTTATCACCAACATATCTTTCCAGTTCCCGTATACAGATACTCTCATCCAGGCCACCACGGTTACAGTTGCTCTCACAAAATCTAAAACACACACGTCCCAATATTGCAGGGAAAGGTTCCTCCCTTATGAGGTGCAAATACGCACGCTCAACATCACCTTTTTGTACTAACTTGATCCAGCCCTCAATGTCGTTACCGCACGGGCAGGCGTTTTGGCATGGTGGAGTCTTGTCCTCATATATGGGTTTTACGAACCTCCAACTTCCCGTGAGGTTGTGCAACATGGAACCGATAGAAACGTTCATAGGGGGGAAATCCTGCCAGCCCTTCAACTCCTGTTTTTCTTCGACAAATCTTCCTTCTCTACCTTTCATTCCACAACTCCCCACAATGTTCCCTGAGCGATTTCCCTCTTACCTCTTCGCAAACCAAGGCTCATACGAAGCCAGCAATTAGCCTATAGGACGACATGCTTTGCCCTCTCATACGCAGCTCTCGCCGCCCGCTTGTTGGCCTCCCGCTTTACGGGAACATATTCCACAATGGCTTGTTCCACGGCTTCGATTGAAACGAGACCTGTTGCCCTTGCAAAGGCTCCGAGAATGGCTGTATTGACAATAGGATTAGTAGC
>JALVSJ010000275.1 GCA_027024445.1 Desulfobacterales bacterium | reverse complement strand
GTACATACTCGTAGCAAGAAAAGCGAGGTCTTAAACCAGCACCAAGTTAGAAACCTTGTGCCCATCTCTCCTCCGGGGGAGAGGCTGGGTGAGGGGCGGATTCAAGTTCAATGCGTGATGTCACCATGGCCTGTGTATGTATGCACTCTGAGGTTGGAAAGGCAGAGGAGAACCTGGCTCACATGGAAGACCTTGTCCAAGAGGCCCGAGGGCGCGGAGCAGAAATGATTTGCTTCCCTGAATTATCCATATCAGGGTATCTCTTGAAAGACCCCGCCTCCATGTATGATTGGCGTTATTGCCAGAGGTTGATCGGCACGGTAGCAGATATTGCTCGGGACAACAAGGTGATATTGATGGCGGGTTTGGTGGAAGTGGGCGAGCACGAGGGCCCTTTTATCACTCATGTGGCGGCTGGACCGAAGGGCGTCTTGGGGCTTTACAGAAAGTCACACCTCTCCCCCATGGAGCAGGACTCATACAAGGCAGGAGGGGAGATCAAGGTCTTTGAATATGATGGTATTGCCTTTGGCGTACAACTGTGCTGGGAGGCACATTTCCCTGAGATCAGCACAATCATGGCCCTCAAGGGCGCCGAGATCATATTCATGCCCCATGCTTCGCCCCGGACCGGCCCCCAGGAAAAACTGGATAGCTGGCTTCGTCACATGACCAGCAGGGCCTTTGACAATGCCCTCTACATAGCTGCCTGCAACCAGGTGGGGTCAACAACTGAGGGCTATGTGTTTCCAGGCGTCGCGGTCGTCATCGATCCCTCAGGTCATGTGGTTGCCCGGAGGGCAGAAGAAAAAGAGGGAATGATCATTACCACCCTTAAGGCTGATAAACTGGACCACGTAAGGAGCCACCGTCTTAGATATTTCCTGCCCAGCCGGCGCCCGGAACTTTACCAAGCACTTATTTCGAAAGATCAGAGGGGATAGTGATTTTTTCCCGTTGAAGGCTAACTTGACAGAGCAAAGAAAGTTTGGCTAACATTTCAGTAAAATTCTTTTCCAGCCGTTATAAAGTATAGCCTGTCGCGTGATACTATTTTGGGTATAAGGGTGCGGATTACGGTGAAATTGCCGTGAGCTTCTCTCCGCTCGAATTCCCCGGTAATTCTCACCCGGGGTTTTGGCAGTGGTAAATGCCGAAGGATTTGACCTATCCGGACCTGCAGGGGAGCCTGCCGCATGGAAGGAAGCATAAATGGCCAAAGGCCCGGTCAGTAAGATAAAGCATGTTGCAAGGAGTGCGGAAGCCAGTCTGGCTGCTGTCAGACACAAGGTCTCTGCTCCCAGGTTGGGGCCATCAATCCTTCATCGGCCTGAGGCCCTGAGGCGGTTGGGAGACTTACTGACAGACTATTCGGTATGGATTTCAGGTCCTCCTGGTGCGGGCAAGACGGTGCTTGCAGCCCAGTACGCCAGTGCGACACCGGCCTTTTTAGGCTGGTACCAGGTAGATGTGCTAGACAGAGACCCTGCCACCTTCTTTGGTCTTTTTCCCTATGCCTTCTTTCACAATGATAAAAGGCCTCCCCCGTTGCCGACTTTTAGACCTGAAAACGTAATGGACATCAAGCTATATGCCCGCAGGTTTTTTAGAAGGCTATTCGGTGCACTTCCTGCTTCCTTACTCATAGTACTGGATAACTACCAGGAACTAGATGAGTCCTCGCCCATAAACGATGCTGTGGCTGTTTTGATAGAGGAATTGCCCCGCGAGTCCCGATTGGTTGGACTCAGCAGACGCCCCCTTCCGGCAACACTCGCCCAGTCCCACGCCAGAAATCAAATCAAGGTCTTTGACGAAAGGAATCTTAGGTTTACCCGCGATGAGGTCAGGGCCTTTCTTACCATGGAGGGGATTGATGATGAAGGAGAGGCCCTTGCCGATGCTCTCCAATCACTGACGCTTGGTTGGGCTGCAGGATTGCGGCTCATTGTGGAAGACCCGGGGTTTGGAGCCGGGGCCAGGCCTGATGATATCAATCGGGACTACGAGTACCTGTTTGATTTTTTTGCCAACGTAGTTTTTGAAAGACTCGAGGAAAGTGAACGTGTCGTGCTCATGAAGGCCGGAATTTTGCCCGATCTGGATGCAAGACTTGTTGCAGCCTTATGCGAGTGGCGTGGTGCGGGTGAATATCTATATGAGTTAAGTCAAAGGAGTTATTTTACTTACAGGATAAGCGAGAAAAAGGAGGGCCGTTACCAGTTTCATCCTCTTTTCCGGCAATTTTTGCTGCGGATGGTCGGTGAACATTTTTCAGTGGAAGCCCTCAATGCTCTCAGGAAGAAGGGGGCAAAGTTATTGGCACAAGAGGGCCGAATCAGGGATAGCATCCAGCTCCTGTTTGAGGCCAGGGAGTGGGAGTTGTGCGCAGAGGCAGTCAAGGAGAATGCCATACCCCTAATGATGAAAGCACAGTTGAGGACCATACTGGAGTGGCTCCAGGGTATGCCCGAAGAGATGGTACAAGCAGATCCGGAACTGCTCAATATCAAAGGCAGAAGTGCTACTCCATTCCTTCCAATAAAATCCATTGAATGGCTCAGGCAGAGCTTTGAGGCCTTTAGAAAGAGAGGGGACACGGCCGGTGCCCTTCGTGCATGCGCAGACCTCATGAGGGCAGTCGTGAGTTTCCTCACGGATATGAGTCTCCTCGATCCCCTCATATCTTTCGTTGAATCCCATGTAAGGCCCGAGGACCTAAAACACAGAGACAACCCCATAGATAATGAGTTGATTCACAGCATGCTGAGGTCTCTCGTTCTAAGGAAGCCGGATCACCCGGACATCGAGGCCTGGCGGGAACTCGTTGAGGAAAGGGTGATGCCCGGCCCCATCCTGCCATTGTATTATATTTGGACCGGAAGATTTCCTCAGGCAGAGGCTGTCATAAAGCAATATCTAAGTCTGGAAAGGGTAAAAGAAGGGCCAAGGCTCGATCTCATAGCAATATTGGCCATTCTTATCCAGTACTACCTGGTAACGGGACAAAAAGACAGGTGTCTGGAAGTATTGGAACAAGGAAACAGGATTGCGGAAGAAAGTGGGATCCGGCTCTGGCAGATTCATTATCTCGCCGTTACGGCAGCCTGTTGTGTCAACACCGGCGACATGCGAAGAGCAAACGAGCTTTTAAGTAAAATAGAGGAAAATATCGAAAAGGCAAGGGGCTTGGACCTGAGCTACTATCACCTGACCAAAGCATTCTATCTTGTTCGGACGGGGGACATCAGCGGGGCACAATATCATGTAGAAAAGTCCTTATCAGTGGGCCTGAGCCTGGGAATGCCGTCTTATGAGAATTGGTGCCGCCTTGGGGCAGGGATAACTTCCGTTATTGCAGGAAATTATGATGATGCAAAGGTGCACTTTGATCGGATGCTAGAGATCTGTGGTGCGCCTGGAAACCCGTGGTTTGAAAGTCAGGCCCACCTGGGACTGGGGCTCATGCACTTGAGACAGGGGAAACCGGATACCGCCCTGGAGCACATAAGGAAAGGATTTGGCATTGCAGAGGAGCAAGGCTATACAACTTTCTTCTTCTTGCCAGGTGAAATTATGTCAGAGCTCTGTCTCTTTGCGCTGGAAAATGATCTGGAAACAGGTTTCATCTGCAAGTATGTTTCTTGCTGGCACCTTGCCCCGGAAAAGCCACCTCTGCATCTGGATTCGTGGCCGTGGCCGGTGCGTATCTATACAATGGGAGGACTGAGAATAGAAGTAGAGGGCGAAGCCCTTGATTTTTCATCCAAGACACCGCTCAGGCCCATTGAACTGCTCCAGGCCCTGGTTTCAATGGGGAGCCGGAATGTCCCCGATACCCGAATCATGGATGCCCTTTGGCCAGACTATGAGGGAGACAAGCAGCTTCTATCACTGAAAAGTACTCTCCACAGGTTGAGGAAGATGTTGAGGGTGGATCAGGCGTTGATTTACAAGAAGCATGACTTGTCGCTCAATCCCTCCTTGTGCTGGGTGGATGCCGAGGCATTCAAGGCACTGTCCGGTCAGGTCCTGCCCAAAGGGGCAGAATCCATGGATAGGCGACAACGCATTAAGCTGGGGAGGAAGGCCTTGGAGCTTTACAGGGGGGAGTTCTTGCCTGAATGCCAGCACGAGGGCTGGAGCCTGATCATGCGTTCAGAGCTTGCCCGCGCCTTGAGGGAGCTAGGAGACGTTATTGGTCTCCTTGTGGAGGAAGAGTACGGCGCAGAAGAAGCAGCATCCCATTACAGGAGAATGCTTTCGATTGAGCCGGCGGCAGAGATTTTCTATCGGCGCCTCATGAAATGCCTGTTGAGTCTGAAGCGCCCTGCAGAGGCCGTGGCCGTTTACAAGCAGTGCAAAGAGGCCCTGGCTGAGCTCCTGGGAATCGAGCCCTCAGAGGTAACCACGTTGCTTTATCGACAGATCGTTCGCCAGTAAAAACCAAGCATGCCCCGCCCCAGAATAGAAAAAGAACTTTTTCAGCCCCTCGAGCATGTTGTCAACATAAGCTCCTGACTCACATGGCCTATCTGCCCAGCGGCAGTAGGTTGTAAGCGAAGCAAGTCCCGCATCATAACATAGTTGGGCAATGGCATTAATTTGTGGGTGAGGGGATGATTCATCAATTTGATGCGGCATATTCTTCCAATCAGACTCATGATCAACAGCCTCCCCTGAGCTAACACCAAAAGGAGGCCAGGCCCAGTATCTCATGATCTACTCAGTGGCAAGGGCTACACAACCAATAGCACAGTGCGGTCTAATGCGTCCACTGTCAGGCTCTGGCGCCGGGCAGTCTTTGTAGTAGGGTGGTCCCTGGTGCCAACTGGAAGTTAGGAGGACACGCCCTTGCATGTAATTGTCCCCTGCTACAGAAGGTCCCTTTTTCTCTAAAAACGCGGAATCTATTGTCAAATAGTCCCATGCATAACTGTATACTATTTGGGTAGTTGTTCCTTACGTGACATTGAGGGATCGGCCTGTTCGGGAACCTTGGAAAAAGTCATGGAATCCTGTCCCCCGAGCGTGTATAAGATATTTGTGGGCTTGGGTGTTCGGATTACTAATGGGAATGTATGGTGGCACAATCGAGCGTGGAGAGGGGTAAAATGGCAAAAGAGGCTAAAAAGTTCACCAGGACACTCATTGTAATGATATTAACTGCTACGGCACTGGCTCTGGCAGTGGGAAAGAGTAGCGCAAGGATAGAGCTTACGCCCCTTGTTGACACCAAATTGGGAGTACATCCCGTGGATGTGGCTGTATCAGATGACGGCAGGAGGCTATTTGTGCTCATGGACAAACAGATGGTGATCTACTCGGTAGAGGAAAAGAAGATTACCAAGCGAGTCGATTTGGACAAGAGCTTTGACCGTATCAGGTACGCGGGCAGGGCTGATGTCATCGTGCTTAGCAGCACCAAGAGTGGCGCACTCAGAACGCTAAAGATTGACCATGTATTCTCTATCGATATTTCAGGCCATCCGTTCAGGGGCCCTGCTGATGCCCTTGTAACCATTGCCTTGTTCGATGATTACCAGTGACCCTATTGTGCGCGCATGGAGCGCATCATCCAGCAGGTGTTGGAACAATATCCCCAGAAAGTCAAACTTGTTCCCATGAACTATCCCCTTTCCAGGCACAGGTTTGCCAGGGAGGCTGCCCGGGCAGCCATGGCAGCAAATGCCCAGGGAAAATACTGGGAATTTCGTGCCAAGTTGTTTGAAAATTACAGATCCCTGAGCAACGAAAAGATACTGGAAATAGCAAAGCAGTTGGGACTGGACATGGCCCGCTTTCAGGCCGACCTCAGGTCCGCGCAGATAAGGAATCTTATTTTCAAGGATATGATGGAGGGCAGGCGCATAGGGGTTAGGGGGACGCCAACTGTTTTTGTAAACGGCAAGCGAGTGAGGATAAGAACTCGCTCTGACCTCATAAAAGCCATTAAGAAGGGGGACGTAAGAAGGGGGACGTCCTTAAATAACTAAATACTAAATAACTTGATTTCTGTATGCCACTTTTCCTACCCATGCCGTCATGCCCAGACAAGCACGCCTCGACGCCCCCCGTGTTCCGCACCACATGATCATCCGGCGTATAGAACGGAAAAAACTTCTGTAATGACAAGGAGAGGGAGGATTTCGTGGCCTGGTTACAGGGTCTTAGCCCTGAAACTGGGGTATTCTCTGACGGATATTGCGAAGCGGGTTGGGTTGGGCGTCCCATATTGTGCGGTTTTTGGGCAAAAAAAGGGCACAAAAAGACACTTCTTCTTGTGCCCCAAATATGTAAATTCAGTTTTTGTTTTTTTGGAGGGGTTATACGCAGCCTGTGGGCTTGGGAAGTCCAGCCATCTTACAGGCTCCCTTGCCAGGACCAGATGGGAATAGCTCATAGATCTTTTTCAGCTTGTATCCTGTCACCTTAGACAAGATTCTCACCATGGGGGCAATGCCGTTTTTCTTATAATAGTCCTGGAGGACCTTGATAACTTTCCAGTGCTCGTCCGTTAGCTCCTCAATACCCTCGGTCTGCTTTACATGGCGCACCCATGCCTCATTCCAGTTCTTGAAATCGTCAATGAATCCGTCTTCGTCGACGTTGAAAGTGTGGCCTTCGAATTCTACCGTTGGCATAACAAATATCCTCCTTTTTTTGGTTTATATGCAATTTCTTTCACAAGCCAGTTTGAAATTGTACTTATAAACAAAAAAAAAATCTGTGTCAATTTTTCTTTTGCGGCACTCCAAAATTTTTCTGCGTCCTGTAAGTAGCTGCTACATGGTAAATTCTAGTAGCCCATTTGGTGTCGCCTCCAGCATGGACGTGGGTGTAAGTGGCGAGCAGATTTTTTTTCTGCAGGCCGTCGTACGTCCCATCCAGGCCATGGCCCCTGAGGACCTTGAACACAGGCCTTGTGTGACTTTGTTCGTGGACAATGGGCCTTGAGTAATGAAACTCATGGCCTTTGATCCTCTCTCCAGCGGTGTAATAGGGATTGGGCTCCATGGTCTCAAGCAAGGTATATCCGTGACCCTGGGGTTTCTTTTCAAGAACAAATGTAACAGGCAAGACGCCTGCCATGGGATAGGATTTGTCACCCATCTTCAGGTTCTTACCCATGAACATAAAGCCCCCGCATTCCGCATACACGGGAAGTCCATCATTGATTCGCTTTTTGAGCTCTTCCCTAAAGCCTAAGTTTTCAGCCAGAGCCTCTGCCTGGGTTTCAGGGAAACCTCCGCCAATATACAATGCGTCAATTTCAGGAAGGAAGGAGTCCCGGATAGAGTTGATTTCAACGATTTCGGCTCCCAGGGACTTCAGAGAATCAATGTTTTCAGGATAGTAGAACCAGAAAACGCTGTCTCTAATTACCCCTATTGTGGGCGAAGTGCCTGAGATGAGAGGTTCGTCTGCGTCATTCCGTTTTTCTGAGGGGCCAAGGTGAATCGGGCCGGCATTCTTCATAATTTGGAGAAGCCTTTGGAGGTCCACATTATCGGAAACAAGCTTTTTTGTCCAATCAATTGCTCGCTGTGCCACGCTACTTTCATGGTGTGGAACCAGACCCATGTGTCTTTGGGGGAAAGGATTTTCTTTGCTCCTGGGTATTGCTCCCAGGACGGGGACATTGCAGTAGTGTTCAATACTTTCTCTTATCAATTTTTCCTGCCGCTTGGTAGCCACCTGGTTTATTACTATGCCTGCCAGCTTGAGGTCAGGGTCAAAGCTCTGGCACCCTTTCACAAGAGCCGCAGTAGTTCGGGTGACCATGGTTGCGTCCACGATCAAGAGCACTGGGCAACTAAGGGTTTTGGCAAGTTGTGCAGTGCTGCATGACCCATAGAGGTCAACGCCGTCAAACAGACCTCTATTTCCTTCTATTAAGCTAACTTGATTCTGTTTCGTATGGATTAAGAAAGAGTAAAGTATCTGCTCCCCTGTCATCAAAAAAGGGTCAAGATTATAACACGGAGTCCCTGAGGCAAACGCAAGCCA
The DNA here is from genome assembly GCA_027024445.1 of Desulfobacterales bacterium. GTDB lineage: Bacteria > Desulfobacterota > DSM-4660 > Desulfatiglandales > Desulfatiglandaceae > B111-G9. The sequence goes on along the minus strand of JALVSJ010000275.1, from coordinate 6,656 downwards.
GCCTGCGTCAATAAAATCTGGGCCTTTCTTAAAGGGAGACAGGGAGAGGCCCATTTCACGCCACAGGGACAAAAGGCCCAGAGAGATAATAGTCTTTCCCGACCCCCCTCTGAGAGCAGAAACTGTGATGCGTGGTAAGCTCAAATCCATAGGTTCTCCCGAGTGTACTTTCAGCAAGGTCTACTTTGAGCAGATAGTGCCTGGTCAAACGCTTGTCAACACAATTTTGCCTGTTTTTTTTATTGACAAAAATCAGTTGATTTGACTATAAAGGCAACCTTAAGCATTTGAAAACTAAACTAGTTCCAATATTCACAAATAGTTAAGCTCAGGCGTGGCTGAAACCACGCCATATTAGGCCGGAAGAATTTCCACAGTTTTAATGTCAAACTTTTTCGGGAGGAGGTGAACAGCAAAAGATTCGTTTTTTGGTTCTCAATAATAGCTAAACAGACCAAAAATTCTAATAGCACAAGGAGGCGTTCATAATGTTTGAACCGAAGGAACCACAAAAAGAATTAAAATATGATGAACTAAGGATTTACACGGATGAAGAGCTGAACAATTACACTGAGGAGGAGCTAAAGAACTTCAAGATCAAGCACCCTATTCCAAAATGTGAAGATCTGGAAAAAGGACCATGGCCGAGCTTTGTTGCAGATGCTAAGCGCGAGGCCTTGCATCGCAGAAAATTGGCAGATGATCGAATGATGATTGAGCGAGATGTTGTCGAGGACCTTTTGGGCCAGCTTGAGCTCTCATTCGATGATGGCGAAACACACTGGAAACACGGTGGAATTGTTGGTGTGTTTGGTTATGGCGGAGGCGTTATAGGGCGTTACTCCGACCTGCCTGAAAAATTTCCTTCAATTGCCCATTTTCACACTATGCGTGTCAACCAACCTGCAAGCAAATTTTATAACACTGACTACCTGAGGACCATCTGTGACCTATGGGAGTTCCGTGGCAGCGGTTTAATGAACATGCACGGGTCCACTGGTGATATGGTGTTCCTCGGGACATTTACAGAACAGCTTGAGCCCATTTTCTTTGAACTTACCCATGTGCTTCAGCAGGACCTTGGCGGCTCAGGATCAAACCTCAGAACTCCTTCTTGTTGTGTGGGAAAGGCCAGGTGCGAATGGTCATGCATCGATACCCAGGATATGTGCTATGAACTTACTCACTATTATCAGGATGAGTTGCACAGGCCTGCTTTCCCTTACAAGTTCAAGTTTAAATTCGACGGCTGCCCCAATTGCTGCGTGGCATCCATTGCCCGTGCCGACATGTCATTCATCGGAACCTGGAGGGATGACATCCGGATCGATCAGGAGGCGGTTCAGGCCTACATTAATGGGGAAATTGCTCCCAACGGTGGCGCTCACGCAGGAAAGGACTGGGGTAAATTCGACATCAAGAAAGAGGTCTTGGATCTATGTCCCACTCAGTGTATGTGGATGGAAGAAGGCAAGCTGATGATTGACAATAAAGAGTGCAACCGTTGCATGCACTGCATTAACGTCATGCCACAGGCCCTGCGGCCAGGTACTGACACGGGAGTAAGCATACTCCTTGGTGCCAAGGCCCCGATCCTGGAAGGCGCACAGATGTCATTGCTGACGATCCCGTTCATCAAGACAGAGCCTCCATATGATAATATTAAAGAAAATGTTATCGAGCCCATCTGGGATTGGTGGATGGAAGAAGGGAAGAACCGGGAGCGACTTGGTGAACTGATTCAAAGACAGAGCATAAGGAAGTTATTGGAAGTCTTGAACATTCCACCTATGCCACAGATGGTGAAAGAGCCTCGAAGCAACCCGTACATTTTCTGGAAAGAAGAAGATGTGCCAGGCGGATGGCAGAGGACAATCGAGGATTACCGGAAGAGACATGCAAGATAATAACTCTGCGAGGAGACAAAAAATAGGAGGGAATAGACATGGCGTTAAGCACTGAGAGATTAGGGCGTTACAATCCTGACAAACCTATGGAAAATAGAATTACGGATCTGGGTCCGAGACACTTCTGGCAATATTTTCCACCCATTATTCAGAAAAACTACGGAAAATGGAAATATCACGAAATCCTAGAGCCCGGTGTGCTTGTTCATGTGTCTGAGACAGGCGATAAGGTTTATACGGTCCGCGTGGGCGGGTGCCGTTTTATGACTGTGGAGCATATACGGGAAATCTGTGAGATCGCCGATAAGCATTGCGATGGGTACGTGAGGTTTACCACCAGAAACAATATAGAGTTCATGGTGGACAGCCTTGAAAAGGTTGAGGCCCTGAAAAAAGATCTGATGAGTAGAAAGCATGTGTCTGGCTCGTATAAGTTCCCTATTGGCGGAACGGGCGCAGGGCTGACAAACATAGTTCACACACAGGGGTATATCCACTGCCATACTCCGGCTACGGATGCATCTTCCATGGTCAAGGCGGTAATGGATGAGTTGTTCGATTACTTCCAGGGAATGACTTTGCCCGCACAGGTCAGAATATCAATGGCCTGCTGCCTGAACATGTGCGGTGCTGTTCACTGCTCTGACATCGCCCTTTTGGGGTACCACAGAAAGCCGCCTATTATTGATCACGAGGTTTTGGAATCGGTGTGCGAGATCCCGCTGGTCATCGCTGCTTGCCCGACCGCAGCAATTTCTCCTTCCAAGACTGAGGATGGAAAAAAGACCGTAAAGATTAAGCAAGAGCGCTGCATGTTCTGTGGAAACTGTTACACCATGTGCATGGCACTTCCACTTGCAGACAAAGAAGGAGACTGTGTCACAGTGATGGCAGGTGGAAAGGTGAGTAACCGCATAAGTCCGCCGAAGTTCTCAAAGGTGGTCATTCCTGCTCTGCCCAACAACTTCCCCCGCTTTCCAGAAGTATGTGAGGCAGTGAAAAAGATTATTGATGCCTACGCTGCCGATGCGAAAAAGTATGAGCGAATTGGCGACTGGGCAGAGAGGATTGGTTGGGAAAAATTCTTTGAAAAATGCGGCCTTGAGTTCACAGACCACTTGATTGATGACTATCGCTTGCAGTATGATACTTATCGAACAAGTACTCAGTTCAAGTATACAGAACCCGCTTGGGCTGTTTCCAAGGCTGTGGGCGGCATTGAATAAATCTCAATCCAAAGGAGAGAAGAATGGAGGACATTAAAAAGGCGATTCTCGAATTTGCCGAAACCAGCAAGAAGACTAAGTTCTATTTTAAGGATCTGGAAAAGGCTGTCCAGAAGATACTGCCTGATGCAAAAGCTAGGCAGATAAAGAAGGCTGCTACGGAGTTGATAAATGAGGGAAAGCTGATCTATTTTTCCACAGGCAGTTCCACAATGTATGGCCTGAAGGGTCGAGGGCAGACCGAGGATCACTAGATAGATTCGGTGAATTGAAGGATTGTGAGGTCGTCATCCAGGTGGCCTGGGGGCGGCCTCTCTTATTTTTGACCAATGCGCAATAATTTAGTAAGCTATCTAAAGAATATTTTAACCGGGGGCTATTTTTTGGTGCTAGGAAAAACAACTAAGAGGGTGTTCCCTTACAGTACCTTCAACCGAGAGGGACAAAGATGAAAGAACCGCAATGCTCCGAGGAGTTTATCGCTCAACAGAGACAGATCCTTGCTGAAAACCCTGAATGCGCCAATTCCCAATACAACCTGGGCGTCGTGATGATGCAACAGGGCAGGCTTGATGAGGCGATTCCTTTTTTTGAGGAGGCTATTGCCAATAGTGGCCGCATGTTCGAGGCATGGGTGAATCTTGGCTACATTTATTTCAAGAAGGGTAATCTTGAAAAGGTCGCGGAGGCTAACAAGAAGGCAATTGAGATAGAGCCCAGATACGCTCGAGGTTATGCAAACCTGGGGTTTGCGTATTTGCAGATGGGGCGTACTGATGAGGCCATTGAGGCGCTAGAAAAGGCTTTGGAGCTGAATCCAGATATTGTTCAGGCATGGAACAATCTGGCAAATGCCTATATGCAAAAAGATGATGTGGACAAGGCCATAGAGATAGGAGAAAAACTCGTGAAAATGGCGCCCAATTTCGGGTTGGCCCATAACAACCTGGGCTATGCCTACTATACAAAGGGTCTGTATGACAAGGCGATCAAACATGTTAATGAGGCCATGAAGCACGGATTTCAGGTCCATCCTGAATTTCTCGAACTCCTCAAGCCCTACAGAAAAGATGAAGACAGATAGTATCTTCCGCAATTATGAACTCATGGCTGACAAGGCAGAAACTGCCTTTCAGGAGATTGCTGATGAATATCCTGAGGAGGTCAGGTGTCGTCTGCATTGTAATGATTGCTGCCACGCCGTATTTGGCCTGTTCCTAATTGAAGCTGCCTATCTCAAGTCCCACTTCGATAAACTGGACGCTCCCGTGATTCGAGATGCTCTCATGAGGTGTAATGAGGCGGAGCGGGCAATTCGGAGGCTGGAGGTAAAGCTCCAGAGATATGAAGATGACCCTGAAATGCAGTCATATGTCTATGCCAGTGAGAGGATCAGGTGCCCCCTCCTAAATGGGGATGGTAAGTGCATCCTTTATGAGTACCGGCCCATAACATGTAGGGTCTATGGGATCCCGACCAAGATCCGGGGTAAAACCCGTGTGTGCGCGTTATCTGGGTTTGGAAAGGACAAGTCCTACAGGGGTTTTGATCTTGATGGGGCCTATCATCAGCTCTTTTTCCTGACAAAGGAGTTCTTGGGGGCATATGGTCGGGCTGATCCGGAAAAAGCAGGATTGATGCTCTCAGTCTCGAAGGTGCTCACCACTCCTGTAGAGATCATTATATCTGAAACATTTGTATAGTGTCGTAGAGTTCCTGGGCGTGTTGGGCAAGCCTTAAGGTGAGGTACCCAGGGAGTTGTGGATTTGTGTTTCCCAGTTGAGTAAGTGTATATTGAAGAAGTGTTTCAATTTCTTCAGGGGTGAATGACTTCAGGAGGAGGAGGAATTCTGAAGGCATTGTTGGTGGCAGTTTCCCCTGGCTGGCTTTTTCCTCCAATGCATCAAATATTCCCTTGATTACAGGGAAAATGCACCAGTCCTCACACCAGAGTAGGTTTCCCACACCTTCATGTCTGTCCAATCGAGCAAGGGTCAGGGTCTCAAAGAAGAAAAAGGTCAGGGGCATCAGAGGTTGATTGGACTTCAAGGATTCGATGTCAACGACCGGGGCGTAATCCCTGACAGTGGTTAGCATCACCTCCGTAGAACCAGCCTTGGACCCTACAACAAAGTCTCCTGCCGCATTGCTCCACCGGCCCACTCTGCGGTGCTCTGCGAAATCATAGCAATATGTCAGGATAAAGCCGATCTCGTAAAAAATTTCTCTGGCTTCTTGCCTGGAGACCGGGCGATGGCCCTGGTCATCATCCCATACGGTGATATTGGACCCTTTTTCATTTGATCTCCGATACAGGTGCCACTCGTGGTACCCTTCAAGCCACTGTGACACCATGAAGAAAAGGGTTTCTGCCTGCCCTCGCCTTGCTATCTCATGCCGCCCTTTCAAGTATAACCTGGGGGTAAACTGGTAAGGTTTGGTTAGCAGTTGTATCTCTTCCAGATTCGCGCATTCGTTCCTGAACCAGTGCTCGTTCGATGACAGAAAGGTGGCCAGTGCGAACTTTGCCGCTGCCTTATTCATGATGAATTCAATGCTGGCCACGTGGTGAAAGGCCCCGTGCTTTTCACTCCTTATGAGGAGCATGTCCACGTCATTCAGTGAAACGGGCGAGCCGAGGACTTCTTCCAGGATCCTTTCAAAGGCCTTGCGCGCGTCCCCAAGTATAAAGGACTTTATTGCCTCAAAGTAATCTCGAAGGATGAGAAACGGATGGGATTGTGTGGGCGTTATTTTGAAAGGAAGGTGAAGCTGAGAGTCTCCCAATTCTATATCACTGCCAGGGGAGCGAAAAAGATATTGAAGCCTCATAGCCTGTCAAGGGCCTCGGAGGCCATCTTTCCCACGGTTGACTCGGTTACCCGGCCATTACCATAGGTGAGAACAGGGGCCTCGTCGTCCAGCAGGGCCGAAAGGCTGTCCCTGGCCTCTGAAGCCCCCACAGCTCCAAGCAGCTCCGCAGTATATGCCCTTACCTCGGGGCTTTCGTTGGTCAGCAAGGGAATAAATGCATAAGCCTTTGGCCTCAGCAAGTCAGGTTTACGCTTTGCGATTTTTGCAAAGTTGCGGATTAGATCAGGGAGAAGCTCCCTATCCATTGCAAGGCCGAAAAGACGGGGTAGATAGCCGGCAAAGTCCTCAATGTTATTGCAGATGATGTCGCCGATGGCATCTATAGCCCCCCAGCTGGAAGCTGCGGTGTCCACCACAGAACTGAAGAGGCGCTGCATTAGCTTAGAAATCGCTCCCGGATCATATTTGGCAATCACAGAAGCGGCTTGGCCGAGCATGTCTGTTGCTTTCCATCGGGTCAGATTATCTACGGAATATATGAGGCGCTGAAGATCCCGGATGATTCTCTTATCCTCGCGCGCGAGTGCCAAAATCTCATCCACCTCGTAAGCCCGGACGAGGTGTTCGACCTCACGCTTTGAGGATCTCCTTTTCATGCTACGGACTTTCCTGGATTCATCCTGGGTTTCTCTCGTTTTGTGGCTTATGG
>JALVSJ010000274.1 GCA_027024445.1 Desulfobacterales bacterium | reverse complement strand
GTGAGAATGTCGGCTATAGTGGGGAATAACCCGTTGTTCAGTGTTGGAGAGCCAACTATTACAGCCCCTGCATCCAGCACTTCTGTCATAATATCGCTCCGGTGAGTCGTTCTCAGCTTCCGAACAACAGTTGGAACGCCTTCCGTCCAAAGGGACTCGGAGATGGTTTCTGCCATGGTTTCAGTGCTGTGCCACATGGTGTCATAGATAACTATGGCCTTGCGCTGGGGTTCTTGTTTTGCCCACCTGGCATATGCCTCTATGATTTTCCCGGGATTCTTTCTCCAGATAACTCCGTGATCCGGACACACCATATCAATCTGGAGATTCAGTTCCTTCACCTTCTCAACAAGCTTAAGGATCAAGGGTGAATAGAGCAGCAGGATATTCGCGTAGTATTTTTGCGCATGAATCATGATCTCTTCACCTACCTGGTCATCGAACCGCTCAAGGGAGGCATAGTGCTGACCAAAGCCATCACTGGAAAACAGGACACTGTGATCCTTTAGGTAGGTAAACATACTGTCAGGCCAATGGACCATGCGGGTCTCCAGAAACAAGAGCGTCTTGTTTCCAAGGGAAAGCTCTGTACCCGTTTCTACCTGCTGCAGGTTCCATCTTGAGCCAAAGTGCTTGGTGAGATTCTTAAATCCCATCTTGGAGCAGTACACGGGTTTATCTTCGCCGATCTTGTGCATTACTCGTGGCAGCCCGCCGGAGTGATCCATCTCCGTGTGGTTACTGACCACATAGTCAATCTTCTTGGGATCAACTATCTGGGCTATGGCATCCAGAAGTTCATCAGCAAACTCTTTCTTTACCGTATCAATCAATGTTATTTTTTCATCCAAAATCAAATAGGCATTATATGTGGTTCCGGGATACGTTGAATAGCCGTGAAAGTCCCTGATGTTCCAATCTATGGCCGGAAGGCAGTACACGTCTTTGACAACTTCTACAGGCTGCATTTTTTCACCTCCATAAACGATTTTACCACATACTCGCTTTTGATCTGCAGAGTATGCGGGTTGCCAAAAACATAATACCTATCTGACCATAATGCAAACGGGATTTTTCAAAAAAATCCCGTTTGCTGAAGACACCTTATTTTCTGAGTCTTACCAGTTCAATACCCCTCATCGTAGCCCAGCTCTTCCTCGCTTATCTTTCCCCTGAACATCAGGTATGCCCACGCCTGGTACGCGAGAACAATGGGAACAAATATCAACGCAACAATAAGCATAATTTTCAGAGTCAGTGTACTTGAAGATGCGTTGAAGGCTGTCAGGCTGTAGGCGGGATTGATAGTAGACGGAAACATATTTGGAAAAAGCCCGATTACTCCAAAAAAGGTGGCACTGATAATGGTAATGCCCGACCAGATCCAAGCCCGCCCAAAATTACCTGCTACCAGAGAGACCTTTGTAGCAATGATCGTGATGACAGCAATAATCAAGACAATGAAAAGTACAAAGTGCCTAAGGTAATTGTCATATAGGTGAGTGGCAAAGGCACTCACGATCAAGAATACCAGAACCGCTGCAACCATATAGTACCAAAGTTTGTTGGCCGCTGCTGATGCCCGCTCATGCAAATCGCCCTCTGTGCGCATGGCCAGCCACGTGGCCCCATGGACAAGGAAAAGGGCAAGGAAAAGGGCTCCACCAAGCCAACCATATGGATTCAGGAGGCTAAAAAGGTTACCGTGTAGAATTCCGTTCTGGTCAATGGGAAGACCCCGGAAAATATTGGCAAAGGCTACCCCGAGCAAGATAGCCGGAAGTGCGCTACCCAGGAACATGCAGGTGTCCCATACCTTTTTCCATGCTGTACTTTCCACCTTGTTTCGGAACTCAAAGGAGACCCCTCTCACAATGAGGCAGAATAGGATAAGCATCAATGCGGAATAAAGCGAACTGAACATGACAGCATAGAGTTTGGGAAACGCAGCAAAAGTCACTCCTCCAGCAGTTATCAACCATACTTCATTGCCGTCCCATAATGGTCCCATGGCGTTGTACATTATTCGCCTGTCTTCATCGGTTTTGCCCAAGAATGGAAGCAGTGCTCCTATACCGAGATCAAAACCGTCCGTCACAAAGTATATGGCCCACAGGAGCCCCCACAACAAAAACCAAATAGTTTGAAGTACCATCTTTTTACCCCCTTTCTGTTATTGAGGTAGGGTGGAATGGCCAGGCCTCAGTCATGCAAGCTCAGGCGCTGTTCTTATGTGCTTCACCATCAGGTATGCAGCAATTGCCCCGAGCAGTCCATATACCACTATGAAGCCCACAAGTGTTATGGCCACCTGCGAGGCCACAATCGGAGAGGCAGCCTGAGACGTTCGCATGACACCGTAAACAATCCATGGTTGCCTGCCTACCTCTGCCACCACCCATCCAAGCTCTATAGCTATATAGGGCAGAGGTATCGACCATAGCATCAGTCTGAGATACCCGGGACTTTCGGTGAGCTTGTCCCTTTTAATCATACCCACCAGGGTCACAAGGGCGAAATAGAACCCGAGGGCTATCATGAACTTGAAGGCTCCGAATGTTATCAGCACTGGCGGGCGATCTTCCTTTGGAAAATCCCTTAGTCCCTTGACCTCTGCATCGGGATTATGAAAGGCGAGCAGACTTAGCATCCCGGGGATAGGTCCGATCTGCACCGCATTCCTTGAATTATCCTCATCAGGAAATGCAAACAGGTAGATGGGGGCTCTCTTGCTGGTCTCCCAATGGGACTCAAGGGCTGCAAGTTTGGTTGGCTGCTTTTCCGCCAGGTCGGCACCGTGGATGTGACCCTCAACTATCTCAAAAAAGGAGAAGATCAGGCCAAAAACAAGTGCTATGCGGAAGGACCTGGTAAAAAAATCCACCAATTGTTTTTTCCGGAGATAGTATGCACTGATTCCCATCACAAAAAAGGCGCTGAGGATATATGCAGCACTGAGGGTGTGGAGGATCTCCAGTATGGCAAATTTCTGTGTCACCACCGCTCCAAAGCTGGCCAACTCAGCCCGGCCATTTCTAATCACATAGCCTACTGGATGTTGCATCCAGGCATTTGCGGTGAGAATCCAGAGGGCAGACAAGGTTGACGCCCCTGCCACAAACCACATGACGGTAGCGTGGGCTTTGGCGGATAGCTTTCGCCACCCGAAGATCCAAACACCGATGAGCGTGGATTCCAGGAAAAAAGCAGCCGTTGCCTCAATGGCCAACAGTGAGCCAAATATGTCTCCCACAAAGGAGGAATATCCAGACCAGTTAGTTCCGAACTGAAATTCCAGGGTTATCCCCGTAACTATTCCCACCGCAAAGTTGATAAGAAATATCTTTCCCCAGAACTTGGTCATCTTGAGATAGGTCTCATCGCCTGTCCGAGCATATTTGGTCTCCATGATGGCCACCAGAATGGAAAGGCCCAAAGTCAGGGGAACAAAAAGGAAATGAAAAAGCGTTGCAACAGCAAATTGCAACCGAGATAGTGTTACTACGTCCATAACCTGCCCTCCTTTCCTTTGCCTGAAGGTGATACATCCGGGTTCTTGGCCACAGGCCTATATCTAAACCTTCCCCACTCTTACTTCTGTGCCGCTTGACCCTGCGCATATATCATCAGGGATGCATGAGCCTTCCGCCACCAGATGGGAGAAGGTGGATTCTTTGAGGGTTTGTCGCAATTGGTCTGTTGCCCTCTGCCATACCCTGTGAACAGAGCATGTGGGGCTGCGGAAGCAAAAATCAGGGTCCACCACGCATTCATTCAGACATATCTTTCCAATCATTGCCTCCACCACCTCAAGCAGAGTCAATTTGTCGGGATCTTTCAACAGCCTGTAGCCTCCTTTTGGTCCCTGCACTATGTCTATAATGTCGGCTTTTGCCAATTGCTGGGCGATCTTGCGAAGAAACTGGTCGGGGATATCCATCGCCGTGGTAATATCTTTGCGGCAAACAACCTTGTGTTTGCCGCTTGTGGCCAAGAAAAGCACGCAACGTACTGCATATTCACTGGCTTTTGTTAGGCGCATTGAACCCTACCTTTTTAATAGGATTAATGAGACCTTTTTTATCTTATTAGCATCTCGTCTATTGAGTGTCAACAAATTTCTTTCTAAAGCTGCTCTTTCCTTTAGAGAAGATCAAGTAATTACCAAGAAATTATTTGTATTTCTTCAAAATATTGCTAAGAATAACTTTAAAGGGAAACCCTTAGTTAGGTTTATAAATGGTTAAAAACCAGCACAGGAAATTCAGTATTCTCAGATGTGGAATTCCTGAAGGGGAATTTCATCCCTGTTGTAAAATTCTGGAGAGTATCAGTGAGGGAATCATTACGATAGACCTGGACAAGAGGATTACTTTTTTTAATAAGGCAGCGGAAATTCTGACCGGATTTTCTAGCAAGGATGCTGTGGGACAGTTCTGCTTTGACATAATCAGGGCCGACATCTGCACAGAAAAGTGCCCTCTAGATCAGGTAGTAAAGGCAGGAACTAGTCCACGTGATATCCCGGCATTCTTGATTAACAAGCAAGGCGAACAAGTCCCTGTTAGCTTACGTGCCTGCCCTTTAGCCACGGAAGCTGGAGACATTATAGGAGTAATCGAGATCTTCCGGGATCTTTCAGAACTTGAGCGTCTGCGTCGTCAGGTGGCCCGCACATACTCGCCAGAAGACATTGTGGGAAGACATCCCAAGATAAGGCAAATATTTGCTGTCCTGCCTGACATTGCGGAGAGCGACAGTCCGGTACTTATAGAAGGCCCTACCGGCTCGGGCAAAGAACTTTTTGCCCGAGCCATCCACAACTTAAGCTCCCGCAGGGACGGTCCTTTTGTAGCCATAAATTGTGGCGCACTGCCAGATACATTGCTGGAGTCCGAACTATTTGGATATTCCAGGGGGGCCTTTACAGGGGCGACCAGGGACAAGCCGGGCCGTTTTCTGTTAGCTGACAAGGGAACTTTATTCTTGGATGAAATTTGTAACACTTCCCTTGCCTTTCAGGCCGATTTGCTCAGGGTCTTGGAAGAGGGAGAATTCACGCCTCTCGGCCACACCAAGTCAATCAAGACGGACTTCAGAGTGGTGGCAGCAACAAACCGCGATCTCAAGGAAATGGTTAAGGAAGGGACCTTTAGGGAAGACCTCTATTACAGGCTCAACGTGGTCAAAATCGCCCTGCCCCCCTTAAGAGAACGCAAGGAAGACATACCATTACTGGTGGAGCATTTTATTCACAAATACAATCTGCTAAAAGGTAGAGCTATCCAGGGAGTGAGCCCTGAGGTGATGGCCTTTTTCATGGTTTACCCTTTTCCAGGTAACATTAGGGAGTTAGAGAACATCATCGAATACGCCTATATCTTATGCAAGGAAACGTATATCAGGATGGAACATCTACCTGAAGACCTAAAGGAATGGGCCCAACAGCACAGGCTGGACAGGCCTGCAACCGGATCATTGGCTGTGGAAGAGGCCGAAAGGATACGCAGGGCCCTGGAAAAACACAAAGGCAATAGGCTCGCCACAGCCAGAGAATTGGGCATCAGCCGTACTACCCTGTGGCGAAAAATCAAAAAATATGGAATTGAATAGATGCCACCGAGTTGAAACGCTGAGGTGAAACAGTTTCAGCTTGAAACATCACACTTGCCTTTTCAATAGATCCCAAACTTCTCTCTCATTAATAACCTACAGTAATCACTTAGCATTTTGTTAATCCCCCCTCGAACTTAACTTAAGGCATGGCGATTGCTATGTACTAATATAGCAAGCCGGAGGCGACAGATGAAGATCGCAATTCCATTGTTTAAGGACAGGGTTGCGCCTCATTTTGGCGCCTCTTCCGAGGTGTTGCTCGTGGAGATCAAGAATGCCTCGGTAAAACAGGAAGCCCGATGGAATCTTGGGGCAGAGTCACCGTTTGATATAGCTAGAAGGCTCGTAGACCTTGGGGTGGAGAAGGTCATATGCGGGGGGATCGGCCGCGTGTACAAAGATTGGTTGAGAGAAAAAGGAGTAACGGTGGAAGATAACAAGAGGGGCGAGGTCAAGAAAATAATCGAAGAATTGCTGGGCAAGTGAATCGGCCACCACAAGCCCCCCTCGGTAAGAAAGGAGGTTTGAGCCATGGGAAAAACAATTAGAGAACACGGCACACAGCAGGCTGCTCGGGCAATAATTAGATTGCTGCCCAAGATATCAGATGAAAACCTGATTCGCCTTACTTACCTGGCCGAATGGCTCAGCAGTGACCCAGAAGTGTTAAACGGAATTAGGAAAGTCCGGAAGCTGCTACAAACTCCTGGTCATCCAGCCAAAGAACTCTTCCATAGGGTGCTTGAGTATCTGCCTACTGAAAGGCGTGTCCGACTGTTCCAAACACTTTTCAATGGAGCATGGTTCGAAGGTGGGAAGCTAAGGGACAAATGGGAAAAGGAATTGGGGTTCCGCCCACCCTTTATTATGATCCTGAGCCCGACCCTTCACTGCAATCTGAGGTGCAAGGGATGTTACACACTGGGCTACGGGATGAGGCCTCAGTTGTCTCTTGAAGTGGCCGACAGACTTCTCAATGAATGCGAGGAACTGGGCATCCATTTTGTTACGATCCTTGGAGGCGAGCCGCTGGTGTACCCACATCTTTTTACTCTTCTCGAACGGCACCCGAACATCTTCTTTCAGGTGTACACCAACGGGACCCTGATGACCAGAGAGAAGGCCCAGAGGTTTGCCGATGCTGGTAATACCGCAGTGGTAATAAGCATCGAGGGTGGCGAAAAGGAGACCGACGCATGGAGGGGCAAAGGCGTATACAAGAGGATTATGAAGGCCTTTGAGTACCTCAATGAGGCACGGGTTATAATTGGCACCTCAGCAACTGTCACCAGGCAAAATGTCTACACGGTCTCATCATTAAAGTTTATTGACAAGATGATCTCCCTGGGGTCGTTCGCACAGATGTATTTCCTTTACATTCCGGTTAACGGGAAAGCTGACTTCTCCCTCATGGTCACCCCAAAACAACGTGATCATTTGAGGCGACAGGTAAACCTGATTAGAAACACCAGGCCCATGTTCGTTTTGGACTTCTGGAATGACGGCCCTTATGTGGAGGGCTGCATAGCCGGGGGAAGGCGATACTTCCACGTTAATGCCAAGGGCGATGTAGAACCCTGTGTTTACACCCATATCGCGGTGGACAATATCCATGAAAAACCTCTCAAAGAGGCCTTAAATAGCCACCTGTTCCGTCACATCCGCTCGCGGCAGCCACACAACACAAATCACCTGAGGCCATGCATGATCATTGACAATCCCCATATAATGAGGGAAGTGATTGAGATTTGCAGACCCAGCTTTACCCACCCGGGGGCGGAGGAAATATACACCGTGAAAAAGGATCAAATGGACGCCTACGCTTCAAGATGGGCAAAATATGCTGATAAAATATGGAGGGAGGAATATCTCTCCACAGCAGAAGAATCCTTAGCGGAAACCCAAGAACAAAGTGCTCTGGCCGATACCCAGGAGCCTGCACAGGCCCTGTAAGGCCCTCTGCCGGAAAAGCTTCCCTGGTTCAGACCTTCTATGCTGATTCTTTGAGGCCCTTCTCTCCTTTCAACAGAGACAGGGCCTCAGCTGTCAGCTCGCTTATAGTTGTCCGAACGAGCTGTCCATCTCTGTACATTTCTATTTCAGAGTAATCTTCAAGAAGAGGGACAAGCAGTTCTTTGACCGTGTGGTCTCCGATCTTTCCCAGAGCCCACACAGCGTTGCCTCGTATATGGGGTATGGTTGAACTCAAAAATGGTACAATGTAAAAACTTGCGCCCGCAGCCAGATCTGGCCATGCATGTGCTAGACGACCAACTGCCCAAATAGCCCCGGGCTGCAGGGGTTCGTGCTCCAAGAAGTTTCCGTCTTGGCGGACATATGAGATAACAATGGGAGCGAATTCTTCTGCAAGCTTTCTGTTCCTTGCCAGGATCTCGGCCATTGCCTCCGGGCATCCCCATCCTATGCCCCCTGATTCATCATTAAGCTGCCACATCAGGCGCCTGATAATGATCCTTGCTGATTCCATATCTTCCTGGGCCAGCCTGTTAACGGTATCGCCCATGGCCACGACTGCATTCCATCTCACCCTTGGGTTAGTGCTAAGGAGGAGGCCAAACAATGGGTTTATCACAGCCCGGGGAGGGTACAGCAGGATCTCCGCCTTGACGGCAGATGAATCTCCGCTCTGCATGAGGGTCTCAATCCTTTTCTTAAGGGCCCTTCCCTTTAGTTTTCGAGACACTACGGACCTCGCATTAAGATTTTGGTTGTCCCCCAATTGATCTATTTGTCCTGGACAGAGGGAAAAAATTACGCCTTTGTATGAATATTCTTTCTCTTGAAAGGATTGTAGCGGATAAAAGCTCTTACTTGCAACACTAGATAGGATTTGATCCAGGAAGGAAGGGGTAAAATTGACAGCGTGGCCTCCTTTTGTAATTTGCGGCAACTTTCCCGCCAACCTTGATTATTGTGGTAAAAAGCTCCATCATTTATTGTTCCCCTGCCCCATTCTTGCTTGGGACAGTGACGACGGGGACCGGTGCATTCCGTACAATCCTCTCTGCCACGCTCCCCATCTTGAACATGCTGCCTTCGCCTTTTCTACACATTACCACAGCATCTATCCCCTGGGTTTCAATAAACTTGAGGATCTCAGTTGCCGGATCGCCCACCCTGATGTGTTTTTCAAATTTCTTACAGTCCTCAAAATACTTCCTGCACAGTTGTTCTTGTTTCTCACGCGCCTTCTTTTCTTCCCATTGCTGGAGCTTTTCTATGGTCTTATGGTTAAACTCACCATACCATGATTCGTGCTTGGCGAGATCCTGCATTACATAGAGCACATGCACCTCGGCATCATAGTGTTTGGCAAATGACCTTACATACGGAATAGCCCCCTCTGAGCACTTGGACAAATCATTTGGCCACAATATTTTCATGTCATTCACCCCCTCATAGATTTTTGCCTGTCACCTCGCCAGACCAGGAACGAGAGATGGAGGGACCACCAGGATCGGACATGGCGACCACAATAAAACCTGAGCGGTTGTCTGTCCCAGGGGTGCAACCCTTGCAGTCTCACCCGTTACAATGGGGGGTTTGGTTCCGGTTCCCATGATGATTACATCGATAGCTGCATTGCGGGCTAGTTTCACGATCTCACTTACCACATCGCCATCTGTCACATTGATAACGTAATCCTTGAAACCCTTTGCCTTCATGCGTTCTCCATACTCATCTAACACGCGTTTCTCGGCCTTCTTTATCTCCTCAACTAGCTCATCCTCTGGATGAGCCACACGCCCCAGCCCATAGTATATCCAGAGCTTGGCTTTCTCCTCCATGGCAGTTCTCAGTGCGAAATCAAAGACATGGCTGCAAAATTCAGTAAGACATGTGGGAAATAATATCTTCTTGTACATACCCTGACCTCCTTTCTCCTATTAATTGTTGTTAAATCCTTTGCGCGCCGCTCTGCCATCAATTACACCTTTTTTGTATTCCTCGGCTCGTTTGCGAAACAATTCATTGGGCGGATCAGACAACTTATATGCTTCCCACTCGATGGTAGAGGCCAAAGCAAACTCGCCACACTCGGCATAAGCCCTTGCAAGGGTGTCCATCCATCCAGGGTTCCTGGCCTTCTCTACGGCTTTTCTTGCATATTCTATTGCTTTGCGGCAGTCTCTGAAGTGCTCGTCCTCTGCGCTTGCATATATCCAGGCCAGGTTATTGTATGTACCAGCGCTCTCCGGCCTTAAACGAATTACCTTTTCGTACTCCTTGATCGCAAGCCCGTACCACTTGAGACATGTGAGGACTACACCGCGGTTATGGAGATAATCTACATTGCTCGGATGAAGAGACACCGCTCTTGAAATATCATCAAGGGCCTTTAGGCAGTGGCCCTGCCTCACATATGCCCCGGCCCTTGCAGAATACGCCTTGGCAAAGTCTCGCTTTAATCTCAAGGCCTCGGTGTAGTCCTCAATGGCCCTGTCCAGTTGACCCATAAACATTCGTGCCTGCCCTCTCTCGTAATACGCTTCAGCGCAAATAGGGTCCAGATCCAGGGCCCTAGTAAGATCTTCCACAGCCGCATCAGGGTTGTGCAACCTCGTGTGCACAAAAGCCCTTAGCCTGTACAGATATGGGTCAGTCTGGAGCAACCCTATTGCATCGTTCAGGATTCTTAACGCCTTCCTCTTCCTGTAGTCTCCCTCCCTCACAGACTCACGCACGGAGCCTGTTACTGACTCTCTCAGGTGTTCTGATCTCGCTCCCGAAACCCCTGTTTTCATACGGCCACCCTTGTGGAGTCATGTTCTCTGGTCCATCAGAGGAAGACCCAAAGAGCCTTCCCCTGATGAACCAGCGCATCAGATTATCTGCCACCATCTGGAAAGGCCATCTCGTCGCATCGCCAGCATCCCTGTTCCCGAAGGTCCCTGGTGGGGTCTACATCTTTGTCACACAGCCACCCATATCCATCCTTGTCCTGAAAATATCTGAGAGGTCTTGCTGGCCTGTGATCAAATCCACCCGTTGCCTGTCCTCTGTTCGCACTCATTGTTACACCTCCTTTTCTTGTTGTTTTTTGTCTTGGCATTCACTCTGTTGTAAAGCATATTTGATGCCAGAGTATCGTTAATTGACTGGGAATAATATCATCAGTAATTTCAGCATGTTAACCCGTTCCCTATTTCATCATAAATCCACTTTTTGCCCAATATGGACGGATTGCAACTGTGCTCAGGCTCCTGTTGTGATCAAAGGGATGCTAGAAGCTTGCGGTCGTGGGGATAACTGGCGGAATTTATTGTTAATTGTGGATAAAAGCGCAATTCCAGCAAAGTACAACGAAGGATTAACCTATGGATGCATCCTAGCTACTGTAGCTCCCTCAGGTCTGCTACTCTATCCTTTTTGTATCGGCCGTCTGTTTTGGGGAGGGAAATTTGCAGCTTCTTGATCTTTCTGAACAAAGTGGTCTTGTGTATTCCTAGATCTCTGGCTGTCGCCAGTCTGTTCCAGTTATTTCTTCTCAAGGCTGAAAGAATCAATTGTTTCTCAGTTTCCTGCAGTCCCTCAGCAATCTTGGAATCTCCTCTTTCCTTGCCCATCCACTCGGGCAGATGGTGTACCTGTATCAGGCCTCCCGGACACAGGACACAGCCATGCTCGATGATATTCTCCAGCTCTCTTACATTTCCCGGGTAATCGTAGGCAAGCAATAAACGCAATGCCTCTTCAGATACCCCATTGATGGTCTTACCTTGGAGGGCGGAGAACCGACTGACGAAGTGATTTATCAACAGAGGCAGGTCTTCGCGGCGATCCCTGAGCGGAGGAAGTGCCATCCTGATGACATTGATCCTGTAAAAAAGATCTTCCCTGAACTTTCCTTCCTTTACCATAGCCTCCAGGTCGCGATTAGTAGCCGCAATGATACGTACATCTGCCTTGACAGTCTTCACACTTCCCAAAGGCTCATAGCTTTTGTCCTGCAGCACCCGCAGTAACTTTACCTGCAAAAGAGGGGGAAGCTCGCCTATTTCATCCAGGAATAAAGTCCCACCTTCTGCTAGGGCAAATCTTCCGGGTTTGGCCTTTGACGCTCCAGTAAATGCACCTGCCTCATACCCGAACAGCTCAGACTCAATCAAGGTGTCAGGGAAACCCCCGCAGTTAACCGCCACGAATGGCTTGCCTGAGCGAGGGCTGTGGTTATGAATGGCCCTGGCAAAGAGCTCCTTGCCCGTACCACTTTCTCCTGTTATGAGCACCGTGCTGTCACTGGCCGCAATAGTAGGAAGGAGACTCAGTATTTTCTTGATCTTCGGACTCTTGCTGACTATGTCATCGAAGGTGTAATTCTTATCTATCTCTTTGCGAAACCACTCAACTTCTCTCAAGTCTCTGAATGTCTCCACACCCCCGATTACCTTGCCCTCTTTGTTTCGAAAGAGCGCAGTGGAAATGCTTACAGGGACTTTGAGGCCTTCACTGTTAGTAAAATGTACCACCAGTCCAGCAACTGGGATGCCCTTTTCAATGGTATATTGTAAGGGGCAAGCACCCTTGCATACATCGGCCTTGAGCACTTCGTAGCAACGCCTGCCCAGGGCCTTTATCCTTGGGATGCCCAAGATACGTTGCGCAGCGTTATTGAAACAGGTTATACGCCACTTCGAGTCGACGGTTATTACGCCGTCGCTTATACTCTGCAAGACTGCTTCAAAACGCTCCGGTGGTAACGGCCTGCTCACATCAAATCAGCCTTACTGGAAGCGTTCCCACAGCCCCCTTTGCCCCGGCCAATTACAGCGAGACAGTGGTGCTCACACATGCAAGCTCAAAGAGTTTTGAGGCAGGAGCCATTTGAATGCCTTCCTGAAGGTCTTTTTCCTCTATTTGCCTCGCTTTGGCGCAGGGTTCGCACGCATAGATCGGGACCTCAAACTCCTGCAGGTAAAGCAGGAGATCATCCCCGATATCCCCTGTGGGCGCTTTCAGGTTATCTGTGATTCCTTTCCTTGCCAGATAGACACCTTCGTCCAACAGAAACACTGCGACATTCTTGCCCATCTTGTGCGCTACAGTTGCCAGATGGAGTGCTCTAACTGAGCGATTGGGGTTGTTAGTACCACAGGCAAGAGTAATCAGCACACTATTCTCTCTCGGATCTGTCGCTTCAGCCATGACTCTGTAATACCTCCTCAGACTCAGAATTCACTAGCGCTTTATTTTACTAGTCAGTATCAGGATAAAGCTCTCCCTCGGGTATCTTCTCTCCAGGCCGCCATGTCGAGAATGTGCCAGGTAGCAGCACGTCACCGGGCCTGACCTTTCCGTCAACCCAAACGACACGAGCATTACACTCCCATACCTTCCTATCCAAGTCCTTTTGTCTCTCCCTGAGAGCCTTTTCAGCCCCCTGTCTTGTTCTATGGACAGAGATAACTTGTTTCTTTGGGTTCTTGGAATCATGCTCGTCGTATATTAAGGCGTACATGATGGTTGCTCCTTTCTAAGAAAGGTCCCTGAACTGAACATATTAGTTAAGAAAAAATTCTTTATTATAACTTATTCCGGCCCTATCGAATGCTTCGTACAATTCTTCTAACCGGCCATTGGCAACCCTCACGGCGTCCGGCTTTTGCTCATTTTCCTTGTCCGTCTGATAACAAGAAAAGCATCTTTGAAAGTTGTGCCTTTTTCCGAGGCACTCTACGGTAAAATCAACTGTTAGGAATGTCTGAGAGTTCTGATGATTCGCGAAGTGCTCAACTGCTGGAACCAATTCGAGATCAATGTTGACGTGAACTTTATTCCCCTCTTTGGCTATATTGATATAATCTTCAATGGTCAGGGTGGGATCTTGTTCTTCTTTATGCTGGTCGAACTTTACCAGCATCTCCTCCAGACTAAAAAGTTTCTCTTCCACCTCTATGCCGGCCTTCTTTAATTCCCGGTAGTCCCTTTGCAAGTATCGGTTGGCGATCATTACTGCTTGTGAGACATGAGGGCAAAGATTGTGCGGACAACCTCTAGCATAACACTTTCTAAAGCTGTACTCTTTATCTCCGATCTCCCCTGTGAACGTACAGAGAAAAATATATGCTTGAAAGGGATTGTCGCGATGAAGGAAGTTCACAGGAACTACATCGAACTCTGGGTGACATGTTACCTCAAGTCCCTGTGCTTTAGCTGCAATAAGGTCGGAAATTCGATGAGGGTGTTCAATGGAGTATGTGTCGTTCATTTTGACACCTCATGTGATTTTGTTGTTGGTTTGAAAGGGATTCAAAGGCAAATCACCTATGAGGCTTCGCATGATCACCCTCTGAACCATAAGTAGTCTCTGAATCCCTTTCGTCACACAGTATAAACCACTAATAAACCAGGGAGGCACTTGCAGACAGCAACTCCTCAACAAGAACTCCTGCGGCAATCACCTGCGAGCCATCAATAAGCTCAGAGGGATCGATCTGCCGCTCTTTGATACACGGTGAGCAGACATATATCTTGCCTCCCAACTCAGTAAAATTGTCTACCAGTTCCTTCAGAGGTGGCAACCCGCCAGCAAAAACATTCTCAATGTAACCTTTCTTGGCCAGATACACCCCTGTTCCCTGCAACACCACAATAGCCTTAACGTCCATAGCCAGGGCTGCATTTCCCACCACAAAGGGCAGTGATGCCCTCTCCGGGTCCTCCCCCGCATGGGTTGCAAACAACATGATTTTTTCTTCCTTTTCTACCATACCTACCTCCTTTGCAAATAGATTTACCGTTTTGATTTCATCTTCTCACGGTTTACTACCTTATCCTAACCTATGAAACTCGCGCGCTGCACAGAGGGGATTTCATACCGAGAGCAGGCCTGTCTTTAAAGAACCACACCCATCTGTGGGGCAACCCGATCTGAGGTCTGAACTGAGTCCTCCATCACTTCGCCACTGCGGTCATCGGTTCAATACAAAGAGAACGTCAGCCGAGTGGAGGAGATTTCTAGTTTGCTTAGGACTCCTGCGCTGCCCGCTCTCTCACTTTCATTAGATAGAGGACCAGAGGCCGATACAACTGGTGAGCCCATTTAGCAAACGGAACTTCCAGAACTAGCATGGGCACAGCTATCATGAGGTGTATAGCATATATGTAATAGGTTGCTAGCGGGAGTTCGAGAAGCCGCGTAAAATGGATCAAAATTCCAGTAAATGTGGTCAGCCAGAGGAGAATCAAGAAGATCCAATCAGTCGAATGAGAGTGCTCATATACGGTGCTGCTCTTTTTTAGCCGCCCAATCATGGCATAACTGACGCCATACAGAACACCGAAAGTGGCATAATAGCCAAGCAGCCGTATCGGGTGCCATAGGGGATAGATCTCGTCGCGCTGGAACCACCGGATACCAACTACAACCAGGAGAAATACAGTGGAATAACCGGTCATCACCAGTAAATGACTAATCCATTGTATCCTCTTTTCCCGCTTCTCACAAGAGGCAAACTTTTTCTGTGTGATGAATTGAATAACGAATTCCTTGCCTTCTTGGATATAATATCTCACAGGTACGCCCTTGAGAGGACTTCGTTTACGCCTTTTGACCGAAGCCTCATCTTCGCCTGGCAGCGGCTGGGCCATTATTGCGCTGAACATGCGATAGGCATTAGTAAGGAGAAAGAAGGAAAGAACAGCTGCCATTATCAAGTCCAGGATTTCGATTACGTGGTTTGGTGCAAAGACATTCAAGGCCACCCGGTCAGTCACCATTGGTCCATGGAAGAGGTAGAATGCCAGTCCTATGAGCCCGGCCACAACCAGAATGGCAATGATCTCAAAAGCCTTGGAAGTGTAAAAAAGCCTGGATAGCCCAGTCCAATCGTAAAGCGAGGTGAGATACCTCCGTAGACCCATCATAACTTCGCCGGGATTCGCCTCCCTCGGACAGGTCTCACTGCAATCACCGCAATAATAGCAAAGCCACGGTTCAGGACTTTGCAGTATTTTATCTTTAGCTCCAATCTGGAGGTACCGGATAACCTTTCTTGGAAAAGGAACTGATTCTGTAGACAGATTGCACACAGCAGTACAATTTCCACAGTTGAAACATGTGCTGGCATCTGTAACGCCATATTCTTCTAGGGTCTCAATCAGTTCTGGATTTACTTGAGCACTCATTTCTCTTCTCCGAGTCCTTAATAATTTAATTTGGCTTGTATCGATTATTGCAGGCTGTTAAGCCTCGGCCAATTCATACTTGTAATAATCACCGTCCTTATCGCCTTCTTTCAATATCCCGTATTTCCTCAAGGCAGTCACGTACCACATGGCCTCACTTGTAGGGGTTTGCAAGGCCTCTGACAGTTCAGGTACCGTCTTTCCGCCAGAGGCAAGGACTTCCTTAATCTTTTTGACCATCTGGTTTTGTTCCTTGATCTTTTGTCTGGCTGCCTCTATATATGCCTTGCGTTGTTCGCGCAGCCTCTTCATGGCCTCTTTGTTGTCCTTTTTTTCTTCTGCCATGTTTCAACCTCTCCTAGTGATTACCCGGCTAGTGTTTTCATGCCTGAACAATGGCATCCACCATCGCTTCGTACTGTTTCAATGTCCAGCCGGCGATATCAATCGCATTTTCCGGGCACACACCAACACAGATCCCACAGCCAGTACATAGCGCAGGATTCACCTGGGCCCGTTTTCCTTTCTTCCCATCAATCTCTACTTCCCTCATCTCCAGTGCACCCTCAATCGGGCATTCCTTTACGCAAAGCTCACATCCGTTGCATTTTTCTACGGCCACTTCTGCAACAAACGGGTCAAGCTCCACATAACCCTTTACCAACAGGTTTGATGCCTTTGCAGAGGCGGCCTGTGCAGCCGCACATGCTTCTCCCACATCCATTGGTGCCTGGCAGGTACCTGCCAGCAATATGCCTGTATTAGCAAGTTCCACTGGTCTCAGCTTGGGATGGACCTCCAGGAGGAACTTATCTGCGCCCACCGGAAGCTTCATCATATCTATGAGATCAGAAAGGTCATTGGGCATAATGCCCACCGCGAGCACCACCAGATCCACCTCAGCCGTCAACTCTTCTCCAAAGGTCAAGGTGTCCTTTACAGATACGGTGAGAGGAAAGTCAGTATTCGTATAGTCAACCCGTTGTACCTTGGGAGGATCTTCTGGTTCGAAACGGAAAAACGTCACATTGTTCTTTGATGCACGTTCATAGTACTCTTCCTGCCCGCGTCCGTATGTCCTTATGTCTCTGTAGTACTCCAGTACATGGGTCTCAGGATATCGCTCACGAATCAGGCTTGCTGCCTGTAATGTGGCACTGCAGCACACTCTGGAACAATATTCATTCAGGTTCCCCTGCTCATCCGGCTCGTGGATTCCCGGTATCTGCCTGCTGCCAACGCAATGAATCATGGCTACCCTGCGGATCTTCCGTCCGTTATAGTTGAATACGGAGCCGTTTTCGGGGTGCTCTCCCATATACCTGATAAGGTCCGGCAAGGTGATAACCTCGGCATGCTCCCCATAGCCGTACTCTCCTGTCCTGGGAGTATATGTCCTGAACCCAGTGGCAAATACGATTGATCCCGTATCCCATGTGAGGGTTTCCTGGCCCGTTGGGACCGGGGCAGGCCGCACACCAGCAAAGGGGACAAACTTACCATCGCCTGCGTTAGAGGCCTCGAACAATTCCAGTTTTTCCAGGTCCTCCTTCTCCTCAGGCGGTTTGCGCTCCGCAGTGAGCTTGAAGTTGCCCACGTACCCTTCATAACCCGTAATCCGCGTACACGTGTAAATGGTGATATTCGGGTCCTCGATCACCCCTTTGGCCAGCTCCTGAACCAGGTCTCCTGCCTTCTCACCAGTAGGCACCAGGAGGTCCAGGTTAGCAGTCTGGCCTCCCAGGAAGGGGGATTTTTCCACCAACGTAACATCGAACCCACGAAGGGACAGGTCCTTTGCTGCTCTGAGCCCTGCAACACCTCCGCCGATAACTGTCACGTGTTTCCTGGCTTCAACCCTAATAGGCTCCAGCTCTGTCAGGTTCTTTGCCTTTGCCACTGCAGCGGCCACCAAAGCAGAAGCCTTGTCAGTGGCCGGATCGCCGTGGTGGACCCAGCTCACCTGCTCCCGGATATTCGCATGGTCATACAAATATGGATTGCCCCCTGCCCTTTGTATTGCATTACGAAAAGTCAGCTCATGCAAGCTAGGAGCGCAAGAGGCCACAACTACTCGGTTTACAACACCTTCCTCTATGTCCTTGGTTATCAGCTCCTGGCCTGGATCAGAACACATGAACATATTCCTCCGGGCCACAGCCACGCCAGGGAGTTGCTCGGCTCGCTTTCGAACTTCTTCCACATCAACGTGGTCTGAGATATTGCCACCGCAATGGCAGATATACACACCCACTTTGGGCTCGTGGTTTCCTTTCTGTTCCAGTTTGGCTTCGTCATTCATAGTCTAATCTCCACACTCTGGGTGTCACTCAAACACTCACGCTGCAGCCTTGGACGCCTCACCAAGTGAATACAAATACTTGGACGCCTCCATGGCAGCAGCACCCGCCTCGGCAATTGTATCCACGATATCTTTCGGCCCTGCTGCCACGCCAGCTACGAAAACTCCCTCCATCTCCGTCAAACATGGGGCCACCTTCGGGCTCACTGTTCTGATGAAGTTATCTGAGGAAGTTGTGAGGTCACAGATACCAGCGGGATTCCATTCGGGTATCATCCCCACGGATAGGACCACAAGATCGTGCTCACGGGTGCGTACGCCGCCGTCCTCTTCTTGCGCCTCATATCTCACAACCACGCTCTGTCCCTCACCTTGCTCTATTTTGGCCACTTTTGCCTTGACAAACTCAATACCCATGGCCTTGGCATTCTGGAAAAACTGCTCGTAGCCTTTCCCGAAGGCCCTGATGTCCATATAATAAATGGTTATATCAGCCAAAGGCAGGGCACCTGAGAGTAACATGGCCTGTTTTATGGCATACATGCAGCAAACCCTTGAGCAGTAAGGGATGCCCAAACTCTTGTCCCTGGATCCCGCACATTGTACATAGGCAATGGAGTCGGGTTCCTTTCCATCAGAAGGCCTCAAAACTCTCATATATGGTCCATGAGGTGCCAGGAGTCTTTCCATCTGAAGTGAGGTAATGACATTCTGAACCTTCCCTTGCCCATACTCCTTTTTCTGATCCAGGGGCGTAAGGCTGAAGCCGGTGGTGACCACCGCTGTCTTGGCTTTTATGGTAAAGTCCACGGGTTTCTGGAAATAATCCACTGCCCCGGTGGGACAAACCTTGGCGCACTTACCACATAGGGAACAATTCTCCACATCCATAAGTGCTATTTGAGGAATAGCGTTAGAGAATGGGATGTAAATGGCCTTGCGGGCTGTAAAGCCACCCTGCTCTTCATCAGGCACCATCACAGGACAGCCATACTCGCACTGGCGGCATCCTATACATTTATCAGCGTCAACGTAGCGCGGCTTCTGGCGGACAGATGCCTCAATAGCGCCGTTTACCCTTTTCAGTGCCTTTAGTTCACAATAGGTGAACAGTGTGATATTGGGGTGATGGGCTGCACCGGCCATTTTTGGCGTTGTTATACAGCTTGCACAGTCCAATGTTGGGAAGACTTTGGAAAGCCGAATCATCTTTCCCCCTATGGAAGCATCCTTTTCCACAATGGCCACCTTAAAACCCTGGTCACCCAGATCAAGGGCAGCCTGAAGCCCTGCTATTCCACCTCCTATCACCACCGCATCAAACACTTTGGTATTAGTATCCATTAAAAGTTCCTCCAACTTCACCACCATACCACCCTGATTCTGGCTTTGTTGAATTCAACTTCCACTCCGGGTGGTGCGCTGGTCTTCAATCACCTCTGTTACTCCTCCAAGCTGCACAGCACGTCCAGCAAAATCAAGCGCCCAAGGACCTAGTTTTCTTGTACCAGCGGGGGACCGAGTTCCTTTAAGAGGTTGTTCATGTCGTTGACCTCTTTTAGGAAGGCTCTATTGCACACGGTACAGATAGCCGTAAGGCGTAGCCTGCGGGTGTCCAGATTTTTTTCTTTCATCATCTGGTACACCCTGTCTATCCTTTTGGCCAGGGCATCGTAAGCCCCTTCGTACGGGCACTCCGCTCCACAGGACATAATGATGATGCCCCCAATCCCTTTCTTGAAGCAGTCTAGATAAAACTTCTCAGGAAAAAGCACCGGAGAGGGCACCCTCAAAATATAGGTATTGGCGGGATAGCTCATATGAGCCTGCCCCACCGAATTTGCCCCTGGATAGGCACAATGCTCAGTGGCTAGGATAAGAATTTTTTGTTGTCCGTTCTCAGTGCTGGCCATGACGTCTCCATTTATTTCATTCGTCTTACAAACAGCCTATCATACCCATCTGCCTCTAACACGCCCAAGAACTCGTGGCCCACTTTCTTTGCCCATGCAGGAATATCATTTCTTGTGCCGGGGTCACCCGAAAGAACCTCAAGCACTTCACCCACTTTCACCTTCCCTATAGCCTTCTTTGCCTCAAGAAGAGGACCGGGGCATGCGCTCCCTCTCGCGTCTACAGTGCTGGCCACCTCAATGCTGTTAAGATCTACTTCTGTCATTTTATTTTCCTCCTTTTCTTTTCCCTTTTTGATTTATTATCTCAACTTATCGGATACTCTCCGTGAGTTATAGGACTCAAATACTCCTATCCTTGATGGACCGTCCTTGATTTTCTCTTGTGAAGCAATCTAGCGGATGCCTTCACCAGTAGGTACCCAAGCCTGCTGTCCTCGTTGAACAAATGCCTCAGATCCTTTTGAGACCATGCCAGCAACCTCGAGGGCTCCTCACATACCCCTTCTGCTTGATAGGTGCTGAGGCCTGCAAGGGCAGAGCATCCTACACCCATACCAGGTTCAACTGTTTCTATCTCAATTGTTCCGTCAGGATGCCTGAAGGTAAGCTCCACTTTTCCTTCTTTTAATATGTAATACCTATCCGCCTTGTCTCCCTGCCCGAAGAGCACCTCACCTTTGGAAGCCTCTATCACTTCACCAATACTTGCAAGCTCTTCTATCATCTTCTCGCTTAAAAGGACGAACAGCTCTACCTTTTGCATCTCTTTCAAAGGTATCATGGCAAGACCTCCTCCTTGCTCGTGAATGTAGTGGAATTTCTTGCCGTTGCCCTCAGAGGGACTCTTTCTTTGATCATACAGTTTTGTCCTCTTAGTGTTTCCGCAGTTTGATTCTGCAAAAGGTTTCCTGTTCGTCTACGCCTACTATCTCGCAAGAAAATGCTTTCAAAACCTTGAAGAGGTCGTTTTTCACATCAATATCACCCACTACAATTTCAAGGACTTGGTTCGGAAGAAGCTCTCTGAACACTTTGCTAAATTCCAACAGGGCAACAGGCCCTATGGAATCCCTTAAATCCAAAATCTCATCAGCAACTGCGTTCAACGGAGCCCCTCTTCAAAAACTTTCACCCACCCGTTACAGCAAGGCCTGTGCCATGAAAAGACAGCGAAGTTCTGGAACACAGCTTTTCTTTTCCTGTGAACCTTCTTTTCCTTTGTGGTTCGTGATTTAGGGAATTTTTTCACTCTCTGAACACATCCCCACAATTGCATTGCTTATTTTTTGCTTGCCTTTTCATTGCTAAACAATTATTTTAACATGTGTTTAAAATTAACAGGAGGGTTGGCAGTGCTTAAACAGAATTTAAACACCTATTGGAAGACGGTGGTGGAAACTATCCAGGATGGGATAATGATTGTGGATAAAGGTGGTACGATCGTTTCAGTCAATTCCGCCCTTGAACAGATCACTGGATATAAAGACGGTGGCCTCGTGGGCAGACCGTGCACAGTGCTCAATTGTGACCTGTGCGAGCTTAACAGACATAAGACCGGTGAGCACTGGTGTAAACTTTTTGAGCTCGGAGGTCTCAAGAGGCGACAGTGCGTGGTGCAGAGAAGAGATGGAAGCTTTGTTCATGTGCTCAAGAATGCAGCACTGCTGAGGGATGATAAGGGAGAGATCATCGGGGCAGTTGAAACACTTACTGATATCACTGAGATTATTGAAAAAGACTATCAGATCGAAGCATACAGGAGAGAACTGCGCTCAGAAGATGGGTTTCATGGCATCTTGGGCACTTCAGCAGAAATGCGAAAGCTTTTTGACCTAATAGAGAACGTGGCTATCTCAGATGCCCCTGTTCTTATTTTGGGCGAAAGTGGATCAGGTAAAGAGCTTGTTGCTAAAGCAATACATGAAATTGGGCCCAGAAAAGACAAACCTTATGTAAAGGTTAACTGTGCAGCCTTAAATGAATCACTTCTTGAAAGCGAGCTCTTTGGACACGTGAAGGGAGCATTTACAGGCGCTTACAGAAGCCGCCAGGGGAGATTTGAGGCGGCACACGGGGGTGACATATTCCTTGATGAAATAGGCGATCTTCCCCTTTCAACACAGGTTAAGCTATTGAGAGTACTGGAGGAAAAGGTAATCGAGAGAGTGGGAGACAACCGGCCCATCCCTGTGGACGTCCGTATCATAACTGCTACCAACAGGGATCTTCAGGAGCTTGTCAACAAAGGAACCTTTAGAGAAGACCTTTTCTTTAGGATCAATGTCATCCCCATACATCTTCCCCCACTGAGGGAGCGACGAGAAGACATACCTCTGCTTGCAGAGGCCTTTTTCAGGCGCATAAAACTCAAAACCGGCAAAGACATCAAGGGCATAGCTGAAGAAGCCATGGCCTTACTTGTGAACTACCCATGGCCGGGAAACGTGCGAGAATTGAAGAGCGCTTTTGAGTATGCCTTTGTAGCATGTCAGGGGCCCTTTATCCAGCCCTATCATTTTCCGCCACATATCTACAAGCAGGAGATCCCTTTCAAGAAAAAGGAAGTCCGCCTCAGCCTCAATAAAGAGGAGCTTAAAAAGCAGGAACTTATCAACGCTTTAGAGCAAGCGGGGGGTAACCAGTCAGAGGCGGCTCGTATACTTGGTGTATCAAGGGTTACGGTATGGAATCGTATGAAGAGATACGGCATAAATCTCAGAAGGAATGTTGGAGCTTAATTTTTGGCACGGGTATTGCTATCATATCAAGGTAACTTGGCAGCGCCTCCTTTTGCTAAGTACCCCCAACCACGCAGATCGGCCACCTCAGGGTTACCCTTTGGTGGCCGATCCTTTTTGCAGAAATTGGGCACGCGGTAATTTTGGACATTGCACATTGGCTAAGGTTGATTATTTTCAAGATCGGTGCGGCATATTACCTTTGACTCAACGAAGGAGGCTGTTATGGTAGCCAGGGATATCCGAGTAGTTACCCTCATATGTTTAATCGGCGCATTTGTATTTTTGCCCGCCTTTTCAGGTGCCAGTTGTTGGGCAGCTAACAACCCCCTTTCCCTTTCTCAAGCCATCAAAAAGGGCCTTGAGAAAAACCCCCTCATTAAGGCCGCGCAGTTCGGAGTTGCTGCATCATCGGCACGAACTGCTCAGGCCCGATCAGGGCTTTATCCTCGCTTGGGGTTGAATGGATCTTTCAGAAGAACAACCAACCCCATGTGGAGTTTTGGCACCAAACTTAACCAAGAGCAGATCACGGCTATGGATTTCGACCCTAGAAAGTTGAATAATCCTGACCCAATAAACAACTTCTCTGCCACCGTTTCCCTGACCTATCCGCTATACAATCATGGCCAGACAAGGGTAGACATTGAGCAGGCTGGGCTTGGCGAAAATGAAGCTACCATGAGGCTTAAGAGGGCCCGTCAGGAAGTAATCGCTCAGGTTACCACCTCTTACCTTGATGTTTTGCTGGCAGCCCAGTATCTAATAGTAATAGACGAAGCCCTTAAGACGGCCCGAGCCCATTACAAGATGATTCGGGCTCGATTTGCAAGCGGGTTTGTGGTCAAAAGCGACCTTCTGCGAGCCGAAGTGCATGTGGCAGATCTAGAAAGACAGCGATTACAGGCCCTGTCCAACATTAAAGTGGCCCGCTCGGCCCTGCGCGCCGCCATGGGAGAAAAGAATGACTTCGACTTTACCCTCACAACCCCTCTTGAACCAGGGCAGAAAATACCTCAAGACATCGGACAGTGGATATCCAGCGCACTGGCAATAAGGCCTGACCTCGAAGCCATGAGGATAAGGGAAAAGATAGCCGAGAAGGAGGTAAGGAAGGCCAAATTGGCATATTACCCTGGTATCTATCTTTCAGGAAATTATGAAGTGAATTCTGAAAAATTAGACGAAACAGGCACCAACTATACCGTAGGGGCCTTAGTGCAGTTTGACCTTTTCGATGGATTTCAGAAAAGATCCAGGGTCGCTGAGGCATTGGCCAATCTCAGCCGGGCGAGGTCTGCCATTGAACAAATGAAATTGGCAATAGAGGTTGAAGTCAGGCAGGCCTATTTCTCAGCCTTAAGTGCGTGGAAGCAGATAAGTGTTGCAAGAAGTGCTATTGCCCAGGCTGATGAAGCACTCAGAATCGTCAAGAATCGTTACGAAAATGGGCTATTTACTATTGTTCAGTTGCTGGGTGCGGAAACATCCTTGCAA
Source organism: Desulfobacterales bacterium (assembly GCA_027024445.1). Classification (GTDB taxonomy): domain Bacteria; phylum Desulfobacterota; class DSM-4660; order Desulfatiglandales; family Desulfatiglandaceae; genus B111-G9. Next base: position 13,848 of record JALVSJ010000274.1, on the reverse strand, counting down.
CAAAGCAAGACGGATTATTTCAAAGCTATTCATGACTATAAGGTAGCCGTCACTCGTCTCGCACTGGCCACAGGTACAATCACTAAAGAGATGGAGAAACAGAATAGGCCTTGGGCCTTGAAACAGCATCTTGAGTGATTATTCCAGTGTCCAGGGCGAATCGGTCGAATTTATTTACAGTGGGTGATGAACGCCCTATCTCAAAGTGTCGAAACGTATGGCGGAGGTATTATGAAAGCGATAAGCAAAGGTTCATTTCTCATTTGGGCTGTAATGTTAGGCCTCTTAGGGGGATGCAGCGACAAGGTGGAACCAGGCAGAACTGTAAAGCCTGGCCCTGTTGTCAAGGGCGCTGTCATAACTAAGGTGAAGGAGGCTGAACAAACCCGAATGTATGAGGCAATGGGTACTGTGAAGGCTTTAAGCACAAGTAGACTCGCAAGCAAGCTCATGGGGACTGTGTTGAAAGTCAATGTCCGGGAAGGTGACCGGGTCAAGAAGGGACAACCTTTGATCCTGATTGACGACAGGCAGGTAAAGGCCCAACTGGAAAGGGCCAAGGCAGGCCTCTTGCAAACCAAGAAGGCCCTCAAAGCTGCAATATACGCTCACAAAGAGGCCAAGGCGGCAAGGGACTTGGCCTACGCCACCTACAAACGCTATTTGAGTCTTAAGAAACAAGACGCTGTGAGTGACCAAGAGTTCGACGAGGTTCAATCCCGTTACCGCAGGGCAGAAGCGGCACTGGGCCGAACAGCAGCCATGGTTCAAACTGCTCGTGCCAGAGTAAAAGAGGCCGAGGCAGCCGTAGCTGCAGCCAGTGTGAGAAGAAAAGATGCGATTGTCGTGGCCCCGGAAGACGGTGTGGTCGCATCAAAAACCGTTGATGAGGGCGATCTGGTAGCCCCAGGTACTCCTCTTTTGGCCATAGATAGTGTCGGTGGTTACAGGGTGGATGTTCTTGTGCCGGAATCTCATATTCACAACTTGAGCCTTGATAAAAAGGTGGAAATTCTTATTCCGGCCATGGGGAATATGAGAACCACCGGTACAATAACAACCATTACACCTGCTGCTGACCCGGCCAGCCGATCTTTTCTTGTGAAAATTGGGCTCCCACAAGGAGGGCCTCCTTTTAAAAGTGGAATGTTTGCCCGAGTGTTCATCCCTTTACCAGGACAGAGGAAGATACTGATCCCATGGGATGCCGTTGTCAGGGTTGGCCAACTCCGGGGGGTTTATGTTGTAGATCGTGAAAATGTGGCCCATTTTAGGTTGATCAAAACCGGGAGACACACAGATGATCGAGTTGAAATTCTGTCAGGTCTCGAACCGGGTGAGAGAATTGTCTCTGTACTACCGCCTGATATAGTTGATGGGGCAAGGCTGGAGGGTATCTCATGAAAAGGAAACTGGGACCAGCGGGAAAGGTAGCCCGGTTTTTTATTGATTCTAAACTTACTCCTCTCATAATTATTGCTTCTGTTCTGCTTGGGTTAGGGGCATTGTATGCCCTCCCGCGGGAAGAGGAACCTCAAATCATAGTGCCAATGATTGATATCTTTGTGCAAATGCCGGGGGCTAGCGCAAAAGAGGTGGAGCAGAGAGTTACAAAACCCATGGAAAAACTCCTGTGGGAGATACCAGGTGTGGAATACATTTATTCCACGTCCAGCCCCGGTATGTCCATGACTGTGGTACGGTTTTATGTGGGCCAGGATGAGGAAAAATCTATCGTAAGGCTTCAGTCCAAATTGCTTGCCAATTTCGATCGTATTCCCCATGGTGTTAGTCCCCCTCTTGTCAAACCCAGGTCCATCGACGATGTGCCGATTTTGGCTCTTACCTTCTGGTCTGAAAAAGAAGACCATTACACACTTCGGAGAATAGCGACCGAGGTGGAAGACCACATTAAACATCTGAAGGATGTATCTGTCACCACTCTAACCGGCGGCTACAGGCGGCAGATAAAGGTGTTACTGGACCCTGTTCGGCTGGCAGCCTATCATGCTGACCCCCTACGTATCGCTCAAATGCTCCATCAAGCTAACGTGGAGTCCCAAACGGGAAGTTATCCTTCTCCTGAAGGAGAGATCCTGGTTCACACAGGCGGTTTTCTAAGAGATGCTGCGGATGTGGGCAGAGTCATAGTTGGCGTATACAACGGCAAACCCGTATATCTGCGCGACGTGGCAGATATAGTGGATGGCCCCCAGGAACCTGATCAATACGTAATGCTTGGGCTTGGTCCATCATCTAAGGAAAAAGGCATTAAACCTGAGTATTCACCTTACGGCAGGTTCCCTGCAGTCACTTTGAGCATTGCGAAAAGGAAAGGTGCCAATGCTATCACCGTGGCCAACAGGATTCTGAAGCAAATAGAAGAGATGAGGGGGAGTGTCATTCCCGATGACGTCCATGTGACTATCACCCGGAACTATGGAGAGACGGCTGAAGAAAAGGCCAACGAACTCATATTCCATATGTTCCTGGCCGTTTTCTCCGTAAGTCTGCTCATATGGATTACCCTGGGCCGAAGAGAAGCCGGCGTTGTGGCATTTGCAATTCCTGTGACATTGGCCCTTACCCTAGCGGTATTTTATTTATATGGATACACCCTGAATCGCATCACCCTGTTCGCCCTGATTTTCTCCATTGGGATACTTGTGGATGACGCGATCGTGGTTGTAGAAAACGTGGTGCGTCATTTCAGGCTGCCGGAGAATAAGGGAAGACCTTTGGCGGAAGTGGCAATAGAGGCCGTCGATGAGGTAGGAAATCCAACGATTCTTGCCACCCTTACCGTGATCGCTGCCATTTTACCTATGGCGTTTGTGAGAGGCCTCATGGGCCCTTACATGAGGCCCATTCCGGTTGGAGCCTCGGCTGCCATGATTTTTTCCATGCTCGTTGCGTTCATAGTTACACCGTGGGCTTCTCTCAGGCTGCTCAAGAAAAAAAGGGTGGGAAAGCATCAGGACATCGAAGAGCGCGAGGACTGGAGTGTCCGAATGTATCGTCGCTTTATGGGCCCTCTGATACATTCACCCATGTGGAGATGGATATTTCTTATAGGTGTCGTGTTCCTGCTACTGGCTGCCATAGCGCTGCTGGGTGTCGGGTTTGTACGGGTAAAGATGTTGCCCTTTGATAACAAGAGCGAATTCCAGGTGATTATTGACATGCCCGAGGGAGCGACCCTTGAGGAGACAGCGGCCGTGGCCATGGAAATGGGAGACTATCTGAAGAGCGTAAATGAAGTAACTGATTATGAAATCTATGTGGGTACCGCTTCTCCCTATAATTTTAACGGGCTGGTCAGACACTACTATCTACGCAGGGGCCCTAATGTGGCTGACATCCAGGTTAACCTTGTGGGCAAGTCCCATCGCAGAAAAACGAGCCACTCCATAGCGAAAAGGGTCAGACCCGCACTAAAGCGCATTGCGGACAGGTATGGCGCAAGAATTAAAATTGCAGAGGTGCCTCCTGGTCCTCCGGTGCTGTCCACCCTGGTAGCTGAAGTATACGGCCCTGATTATGAACGGCAAAGGGAAATTGCAAAAAAGATCCTCAAGATTTTTGATGAAACCCCAGGCGTGGTGGATACGGACTGGTATATGGAAGAGGAGGATCAACCCCGTTATGATCTGGTGGTGGACAAAGATAAGGCAGCGCTCCATGGCATAACCATGGCCCAGATAGATCAGGCCTTACAAATGGCCCTGGGAGGCAGGAGCGTAGGGCTTGTTCATATGCCTGATGAAAAAGAGGATGTTACGGTGTTCATGCGGTTTAAGCTCCCGGAACGGGCACGTCTTGAAAGACTCTCTTCAGTGAAGATCAGCTCCCGTAACGGCCAGTTTGTCCCACTGTCCGAACTGGTATCTTTCCGCAAAACAAATAGAGACTTAAGTATCTACCACAAGAACCTGATGCCGGTAGTATACGTCATAGGAGACGTTGCAGGTGAAAAAGAGAGCCCGGTTTATGCCATTCTGGCCATGCGCAAAAAGATCGAGGCAATTAAACTTCCCGAAGGTTACAACATAAAACAATATTCGTCCCATTTACCAGGGAACAGCAAAAGATTTGCCATGAAATGGGATGGAGAATGGCAGATAACCTATGAAGTCTTCAGGGACCTCGGCATCTCTTTTGGTGTGGTACTGGTCTTGATATTCATTTTGGTGGTGGGGTGGTTTCACTCCTTTACCACGCCAATCGTAATAATGGCGGCCATACCCTTTTCCTTGGTGGGAATACTGCCTGCCCACGGGCTCATGCATGCCTTTTTTACCGCCACTTCTATGATTGGTTTTATTGCAGGAGCCGGCATAGTGGTGCGGAACTCTATTATTCTCGTGGATTTTGTTGAACTTCGCCTTGAAGAGGGAATGCCGCTGGACGAGGCAGTAGTTGATGCCGGGGCGGTGAGATTCAGGCCCATGATGCTCACTGCTGCTGCCGTCATTGTGGCAGCCTCTGTCATACTTCTGGACCCCATATTCCAGGGCCTTGCCATATCTCTTATGGCAGGTGAGGTGGCATCCTTGTTCCTTTCCAGAATGACTGTCCCGATTTTGTATTTTCTGGACAAACGATGGGAATTTTCGCATAAAGGGGGAATAAAATTGACCAAGAGATCACATGGGAATAATAGATGAAATAGCCGCCATCCCCTTGTTTGAGAGTCTGTCCCGAAAGCACCTGGGTGAACTTTCCATGATCGTTGTGGACCAGATATTTAAGAAGGGACAGGAAATATTTTCAGAAGGGGATGAAGGCACAGGTTTCTATGTGGTCGTAACCGGCAGGGTCAAGATATACAAGGTATCATGGGAGGGAAGAGAGCAGATACTTCACATATTCGGCCCAGGGGAGCCCTTCGGAGAGGTCCCCGTTTTTACCGGCCAGAGATTTCCGGCGAGCGCGGCGAGCATTGAACAAAGTCGCATATTTTTCTTCCCCAAGGAAGCATTCGTCAAACTTATTCGAAGAGAACCAGAACTGGCCCTTGGCATGCTGGCAGTATTATCCATGCGCCTGCGCAGATTCGCCAATCTGGTGGAAGATCTCTCACTAAAGGAGGTCCCCGGAAGACTTGCAGCCTACCTCCTGTATCTGAGCCAGAAAAACCAGAACTCATTAGACCTTGAGCTGGACATTTCAAAGACCCAGCTTGCAAGCCTGCTTGGAACCATACCGGAAACCCTCTCGCGTATCCTCGCCAAGATGAAGAAAAATGGTCTGATAGATGTGGACGGTGCTCGCATAAAGATCCTGGACCTCGAGACCCTCCAGGATATTGCCGATGCCGGAAGTGGACTTTAGTTTTTCGACATTAGGTGGTTTACGGCTTTTTCAAGACCATCGAGGGTAAGTTCAAACATGGGAAAGATCTCACGGATAATCTGGATGGTCCTTGTATAGGGCCACTCCTCTTCCAACTTGGGATTCAGCCACACCGAATGGCGGAAGGTCTGGGCGATGAACTGCAGTCGTTCAATGGAAGGCTTTGAGGTGCGCTCTTCGATGTGGATGGACCCATCTGTGGCCATCAACTCATACGGTGCCATACTCGCATCGCCCACAATAATAAATCGGGTCTCTGGATCCAGCCTTACAAGCTCATCCACCTTGAAAGGTTTCCGGTACCTCTGAGGGTCTTCCCACAGGTTGTCGTAGATCGTGTTATGAAAGTAGAAGATCTTGAGGTCCTTGAATTGTGCCCTCGCATAATTGAAAAGAGTCTGCACAACACCTATATAAGGGTCCATTGACCATCCACCATTATCTATGGCTAGGATTACCTTCAGGCGATCCTTGAGGCTCCGATCAAATACGATTTCTATCTCACCCCCGTTCTTCATTGTCTGGTAAATGGTCTCATCTATGTTCACCTGGTCCTTGGGACCAACAGGTACCATATGCCTCAGGCGCTTGAGCGCCTCTCCTATTTGGGACTGTGTCAGAGGACCCTCTTGCGAGTAATCCCTGTAACGCCGATCCATGGCCACCTTTACGGCCGACTTGTTATGGGACACTCCACCTACCCTCATGCCTCCTGGATGATACCCAGAGTGCCCGACAGGTGAGGTCCCTCCAGTACCTATCCAGCGATGCCCACCATGATGGGCCTCAGTTTGCTCTTTCAAGCGTTCCAGGAAATACTGTATCAGTTCTTCAGGGGTGAACTTGTGCAGTTGACTTTCATCGATCCCCAGGACCTCTGCCAGTTCTTTGGGCTTTTTTAGCCATTCTTCCAGCATGGCCTGGACAATTTCACTCAATTCCACAGCATCGGGCTCTTTAAGCTCTGCTCCCTCGAAATAGTGGGCAAACACTTGATCGTATAGATCAAAGTACCTCTCGCTCTTTACCAGAATCGCCCTTGCAGCAGTGTAAAAATCACTTATGGAATTGATAAGCCCCTTACTCAGGGCCTTTTGAAGCGTAAGGAAGGAGGTGGGTGTTACGGGAATACCCACCTGCCGGAGCGTATAAAAGAAATCCACAAACATGCCAGTACCTCTACCCTATATCCTGTAGCGCGATACTGCCTGCCTCGCTATGGCATAGTCCTGGCTCTTTTTAAACAGTACCCCAAGGTAAGGAATATCCCCCTTGACCAGGTCCTTTACTTCGAAATCAGGGTCCAGTCGAAGTGCACGGATCCAGTTTATCAATTCCCTTGTTGCAGGTTTCTTCTCCACTCCACGGAGCTCCCGAAGTTGATAAAAGGTCTTTATTGCGCTTTCCATGAGGTCCCGGCTTATGTCCGGAAAGTGGACATTTACTATCTTGCGCATCATATCAGGATCAGGGAAGGCAATATGGTGAAAGTTGCACCGGCCAAGAAAAGGATCAGAAAGGTCTTTCTTTGCATTTGACGTGATTATGATCACGGGCCTGTGCTTGGCCTTTATGGTCTTGTCTATCTCGATGATGTCGAATTCCATCTGATCGAGCACATCCAGCATGTCGTCCTGAAAATCCGTGTCAGCCTTGTCTATCTCGTCAATCAAAAGCACCACTCTTTCATCAGAGACAAACGCCTGTCCTATCTTTCCCATTCGGATATAATCTTCGATATTGCTGACATCCCTTTTGGAATCGCCAAATCGGCTGTCATTGAGCCTGGTCAGGGTATCGTACTGATAGAGGGCGTCAACCAGCTTCATGCTTGATTTAACATTCAACACGATCAGCCTCATATTGAGGGCCTCGGCGATCGCGTGGGCCAGCATTGTCTTGCCCGTCCCCGGCTCTCCTTTGAGCAACAGGGGCATCTCCAACTCCATGGATATGTTCACGATCTTGGCCAGCTCTTCGTCCAGTACATACTTGCTAGCGCCTGTGAATTTGAGCAACGAACTGTTCTCCGCCATTTGTTTACTCCTTGATCTCGATGATATCCTCTTCCACATCATGTTCTCTCGCGTGATTCCTACAAAAAAATATGTTAATCATCTCCGCAGAGGAATCAACCTATTGTTTTGGGTCAATAATGTCAAGAAAGAGGGGGAAATCATGCCTTTAGCTTTTGAATCGGCGAGCCACGGCGAGGTGGCCTTTGGTTTCTTTAACATCGACACGGACATGCTTGTCCTGGAACACTACTTCTTTTTCGCCCCGGAATTTTGTGCCCTTGTGTCTGAACTTGCCAGATCAGAGACACCCGAGCAATTCTCATCACAACTGGAAGGGTATAATATCAAGGATCGGGAAAAGATCGGAGATCTAATGGGGGCGATCCACGGGATTCGTTACACTGGTTTTATTGGAGAGGTATACAGGGTCTTCCCTTTCCCCAGGCTTCCTGAGGCATTCAAACAGGACCCTGAAGGACAGCGTAACAGGGCTGTAGTGGAGGAAATCATCGAGAAATTTGGCTCAAGGGAACTCATTGACTTTGTTGCGGCTAATGGTCGGGGCAATGTAATGATAGAGGAGTATGAGTTTACCCGGGAGCGGTTTTTCGAACTGGTTAGATACGTATGGCTGGGAGGTTACCCCAGGTGGCGCGATGGGATCAGGCCCCAGTATGTCCTTAAAATGAAAGAGGACATCATGGCGAGCAAATCTGGCTTTTTTCGTGGTATTATGTTGGAAGGGAGTTAGGAGCTTGGCCGCCGCAGGCGGCTCAGGAGGCAGGAGTCAGAAGTTAGGACTCAGGAGAAAGAGGAATAAAAGCCTAGATCCAATATGTTCAGGTCAACGGTATGGTGAGCAGTCTACTGGAAAAGGTGAGAGGGACTATCAAGGCCTATGATATGTTGCGGCCCGGGGATAGAGTTGTAGTAGCTGTCTCAGGGGGTCCTGACTCTGTTTGCCTGCTGGATGTGCTCAGTGATTTACGAGATGAATTTCAGATTGATCTGATAGTTGCCCATTTTGACCATGGCCTGAGGCCCGGTGAAGACGAAAAGGAAACAGAATTTGTATGCCAGCTCGCTTCCTCATATGGACTTGAGTTCAAGATTGGAAGGGCGTCTGAAGACCTAGCACGCAGTGGAGGATCCCTGGAAGAGAAGGCCAGAGAGCACAGATACAGGTTCCTGGAGGAAATACAAGGTAAAGTAAAAGCTCAGAAAATAGCCTTGGGTCACCAGTTGAACGATCAGGCCGAAACGGTCCTGATGAGGCTGTTGCGGGGAAGTGGTACCCAGGGGCTTGGCGCCATACCGCCTGTTCGCGATGGGCTGATTATAAGACCGTTGATTCATGTATCCAGGGAAGAGATAGAGGCCTATCTGGCACAAAAGGGTCTTAAGTGGGTAGAGGATAGCTCCAACGTGAATCCCAGGTATATGCGAAACAGGATCAGACTGGAGTTGCTTCCGCTTCTAAAGACGTACCAGCCCAGAATCCTTGAAATACTGGCCAAAACTGCGGAAATAATCAGGGCAGATGAAAGTTATCTGAACATAGAGGCAGAGAAGTGGCTACTGACTCATGGTTCGCAACCCCAGGAACACCACGTCGGCATTCCCATTTCCCAATTCTCTGACCTCCCTAAAGCGTTGCAGAGAAGGGTTCTGAGGTGTGCCATCAAGATGGCGGGCTCGGGCCTTCGCAGAATCTCGTGGGACCACATTGAACTTGCCTTAGGGCTCTTGTCCACTGGCAAACCCCAGGGGGAAATACATTTACCGGGCAGTCTGGCGGTGAAGAAGAGATACGATTGGATTATCGTTGCTCCCCGGGATACTTCCGGCCCGAAGGGGTATTCTTACACAATTTCCGGTACTGGTGTCTACGAACTGGAGGACATTCATAGCAGGATCGAAATTTCAGAACTTGTGCAATCCCTAAAAGGCCGCTTTGACCATTCGCCCTGGGTTGCGTTACTTGACAGAGGCAAGATTGATTTTCCGTTGACAGTTCGACCTTACAAGCCAGGGGACAGATTCGTCCCTCTTGGAATGAAGGGGACTAAAAAGGTACACGACCTTTTCGTAGACCAGAAGATCCCCTTGGAACTCCGCAAGCGAATCCCCATTGTCTGCTCGGGGCGAGCAATCATTTGGGTTGCAGGCCTCAGAATTGACGAGCGGTTTAAAATAACGGAGGCTACCCGCAAGATTCTTAAGCTAGGAGTATCGGGGAGGATTGTGGAGGAACTAAAAGAGGGTTTAGGCGCACCTCAGCGTCTCCGCTAACAGCGGCTGCTCAAAGAAAGTGCGACAAAAGGCCTCAGAGGGATTATTAACCGGAAAAGCACGGCCAACTGAACTGGTCAGTCAACCCACTTCCTGTTTGTACGCAAACTCTGTGTTTGCTACTTCCATAAACCCTCTCTTCTGATGACTGATCTTTGGTTTTTTTGCGCGGAAAAACCTGATCAGATGAGCCCAGGCCTTTTCATGATCCATGTGTCTCCCACATGTCTCAAAGGTAATGGCGGCAAAATTATATTCCGGCCAGGTATGAACGGCCAGGTGTGACTCTGCAATGGTCACAGTGCCACTCACTCCCCATGGTTCAAAGGTGTGAAAGGAATCACCCACCACCTCTGCTCCCATGAGTTCTGCCGCCTCCAGCATGCCCTGCCTGATCAGTTCCGCATCCACAAGCCTTTGACGGTCGCACTCATATAGATCGATGAGAACAAGGTCCAGTAGGGCGTTCAATTTCCCGCTCTCACTTTCTATATGATAGTTTACGCCTTGAAGTTCCCAACTCCCTTCGCTGGATTGCCGTCCGCTCGGGGCGAACAGCCTTGTGGAAATTCAGGCTCACACAAAGCGCAATTTATATTCCATTTAGTTCACACAGTCAAGAGAATTGCTAGCCCACGTAAAGTTCGAGGCTGATTTTTGAGGACTGATTCCACAAAAACGACAATGAAAGAGACTAGAACAGCTTGGCAAGATTGCGGCGAAAAGGAGGACGGACCACACCCTTTTCCGTTATAATTGCGGTTACATATTTGGACGGTGTTATGTCAAAGACGGGATTTATGGCCTTAACCCCACGGGGACCAAAAAGGCGCCTTCCGATGCGGTAAATCTCTTCTGCAGGCCTATGTTCCACCGGGATCTCATCACCGGATCGCAGGCTCAGGTCTATGGTAGAGGTGGGGGCGGCCACGTAAAAAGGGATGCCGTTTGCTTTTGCCAGCACCGCCACCTGGTAAGTTCCTATCTTGTTAGCCACGTCTCCGTTTGCAGCGATCCTGTCAGCCCCAGTAATCACGAGATCAATGCGTCCCTGCCTCATCAAGGAACCCGCAGCGTTGTCCACAATCACTGTTACAGGGATTTTATCTTCCATAAGCTCGAAGCTGGTGAGCCTCAGCCCCTGTAGCCAGGGCCTCGTCTCATCAGCCATGACCTCTATCTTCTTACCCTTTTCGTGCGCCGCTCGGATAACACCCAGGGCTGTGCCATAGCCCCCGGTGGCAAGGGCGCCTGCATTACAATGGGTCAGGATGGTTGCTTTCTTTGGGACCAGGGCCTCACCAAATCGACCAATCCTGCGGTTACATTCAATGTCTTCATCCAGGATTCTCTGAGACTCCAACCGCAGGGCCTCTTTGATTTGCTCCACAGGGCTATCGGCAAGGGACTCCACCATGGCCTTCATCCTCTCCACCGCCCACACAAGATTTACTGCAGTGGGCCGAGCCTGGGACATCTTCTCAGCGAGCTTCAGGAACTGAGCTCGGAACGTCTCATATGACCTCGCCCTAATGGCTCTAGCTCCTAAAGCCAGGCCCATAGCCGCGGCAATACCGATGGCAGGAGCCCCCCTGATCACCATGGTCCTGATTGCACGGATAACATCTGAGCAACTACTGCACACATACCACTGTACCTTGCTGGGCAGCCTCCTCTGATCTATCATCCAGACCTGTGAGCCCTGCCATTTTATGGTGGGAACCATTATTCACTCCTTTGCATCCAACTATCGCCCATCCCTAAAAATCTTGACCAAATGCCCGTTCAAACAACTCAATTTTCTGCACAAAGAAATTTTTTATCGTCTCCCACTCCCAGTCCTCCCCCTGTAGCAGCATTGGCGGAGTAGGATCCTGTTCAGCGTCTTCAAAGAACACAAGGCTTTTCAAGATATGGTATAAATTGATATCCGATCGGCTAAATCTCTGCTGAAAAAAGCTGCACACTTGCGATATGGAATATTTGATTTTCAAGATCGCATATAGATCAATAAAATCCTTCTTAGCCCCACGTTGAGAGATGGTCTTGATCTTTTCAGCTGCAATGTCCCTGATATCAGATATCAGAATACCATGCCATTGAACAGGTGGATACACCAGTGCCGGCTCATAATATAACAAGGAGACGCGGATACCATTTACAAGACAATGAACCGTCCCTGCCTCAATGAATATCTTTTTCTCGCAAGGTATAGTTGCCAGGAGCGCCTCAGGGTTAAAATTCTTGTCAGAAAAAAAGTCCAGATCCTCCGAACGTCTATGTCCCAAATGAAGAGCGAGGCCAGTACCCCCCGCAAGATAGAAATTGTTTAATTTCGGGGCTAGAATATGAAGGGCCGCTACTGCTTTTTCTGATAATACTTCTTCAAACATGCAACCTCTCTCACAGGGATGTTAAATTTGATAGCCCAATACTTTCCGGTTTTGGGGAGCAGTCCTTTTCTGGACTTTATAACTCTGATTATTTCCTCTTTCCCATAAATTTCCAGTATCGCTTTTACGTCCTGCTCGTTTCCAAAGTCAAGCACCCTTGAAATCACATATCCCGCATGTTTATCAAGATCAATGTCCTCGGCGTCCCAAAAAAGGGATGGGTCAAAAATTTTCCTTGCATTACCCGGTCTCATCTATCCGTAATCCCTTTACAAAGTGGGGACGTCCTTAAATAACTAAATAACTCCTACGTCTAACCCTCTGCTGTCTGCCAACTTCTCTCCCCTTCTCACCGCATACCCCACTCCCGGCACGCTCATCCCAACCCGCTTCGCAATATCAGTCAGAGAATACCCGAGTTCCCGTGACGCCCAATAGCAGTAAAGGGCCCTTGCCTCGGCCTTGGCCCTCTCCCTGCTACCAGAGGAGATCTTTCCAGGACCAATCCCGCACACCTCGCACACCCTTTCCTCCAGCCAATCCAGGTCATACCCCTTGCTTTTCAAATGGTAGCGTCTCGTGAAACCCTCCTCGGCCTCGCGTAATACCTCCAGCACAAACCCACTGTCTCCCAGGATCCTCTCGTCTCCTTTGACACGTTCACGCCCCCTTTTCTTCTTTACCTCTTCCCATCCTCCTAGGCTCCTGATCAAACCACCACCCACCAGCTCGGGTCTTCGCCCCTGCCCCATTCCTTTCTCAATATACAACAGATATTGCTTGATAGCCCCTGTCCTCCTCTTGCCAAAATACCCCAGCACATAGTCCACATCTTGCCAAGATCTCTTGAGTCGCCCAACTATAGCACTGTGTCCGGTGTAGGGGTATCCATTAAGCTCAGAAAGAGTGCCCACCATCCCAGCCCTCACAGGATTTAGGTGAATATAGCGGACCAGTTCAGAAAAATACGCATCTTCTTGGCACACAATGGACTTATATCGGTTCTGGAAAAGGGGACCGTGGCGGCGGTATCTGCGGTTAAAGCTTACCGCATAGCCGGTCAAGAGCTTTCGCATCAAGGTGGCCAGCGGTACCGTGCCTGTTCTCAGCAAGAAATGGGCGTGGTTTGGCATCAATGCCCATGCGTAGCAGCACGCCCGGGTATCAGGGATAAGATCCTCCAAGCGGGCGAGGAAATCCTCCCTATCCTTGTTAGTACGGAAGATTCTTCTTCGTTCTATCCCCCGGATGATCACGTGGTGCAGAACACCGGGGGCATCAAGGCGTGCTCGTCTGGGCATGGTGGCATGTATATCAAAGCCCCGCATCAAAGGCAAGTTATTTAGTTATTTAAGGACGTCCCCCTCTTCCTTAAGCTATGCCTAACTTTCAGTTCCCTCTTCCTCGGGACAATCTCTGCAACACCTCATCATCGAGCGCCCATATTGGCTCCACCAGGCTTTCAGTTCCCTCTTCCTCGGGACAATCTCTGCAACCTTGTGGCCCTCTATGTCATACAACCAAAAGGCCAACTTTCAGTTCCCTCTTCCTCGGGACAATCTCTGCAACTGCTGGGACTGTATAACCAAGGGCAAAAGCAGGTGGCTTTCAGTTCCCTCTTCCTCGGGACAATCTCTGCAACAACTCCAACACTCAGGTATGGTGGAAACACTGTACCTTTCAGTTCCCTCTTCCTCGGGACAATCTCTGCAACCGCTTAACTTATTCGCTGAATAAGTCATTTTGTTCTCTTTCAGTTCCCTCTTCCTCGGGACAATCTCTGCAACTCG
>JALVSJ010000273.1 GCA_027024445.1 Desulfobacterales bacterium | reverse complement strand
ACAGACTGAATAAAAGGCTGTCAAATATCGGGAACATAACCTCCGATGGAAGACCCATCCTTGGGATTGATTCAAGAGACCTCCTGGAATTGGTGCTGGAGGCAGATGAAAGGGCGTTCTTTATTCCTGCCCATATCTGGACGCCGTGGTTTTCCCTCTTCGGCTCAAAGTCCGGATTCGATCATATGGAAGAGTGTTTTGGTGACCTTTCCCCTTACATCCATGCAGTGGAGACAGGGCTGTCTTCGGACCCACCAATGAACCGCATGCTTTCGGCCCTGGACTCCTACACACTTGTGTCCAATTCTGACGCACATTCTGCCTCCAAGCTGGGCAGGGAGGCCAATCTGTTTGATACGGCTATGGACTACCCCTCCATGGTAAAGGCCATGAGCAGCGGAGAGGGCTTTGTGGGGACAATTGAGTTCTTTCCGGAGGAAGGCAAATACCACCTGGACGGGCACAGGAAATGCGGGATAAGGATGGATCCACTAGAGACCATGAAGCATGGAGGGCAGTGCCCCCAATGTGGCAAACCCGTAACTGTCGGAGTGCTGTACCGGGTCTTGCAGCTAGCAGATAGATCCGAGCCCATGCTGACCGAGGAATTCTCGAGCCTTATTCCGCTGCCCGAGATTCTCTCCGAGATCCTGGGTGCCGGGCCTGCCACCAAACGCGTGAGCGCAAAGTATGAAGAGCTATTGAACAGCCTGGGCCCTGAACTTTATATCCTGATGGAGGCCCCAGCGGACAGCATTGAAAAACACGGGGGGCCACTTCTCAAAGAGGCCATCAACAGGATGAGGGAGGGCCGGGTGATCAAGGAGGCGGGGTATGACGGGGAGTACGGGAAGATCAAGCTGTTTGAGCAGGGCGAACTCTCCGCCCTCCAGGGCCAATCTACTTTGTTCAAGAAAGAAAAGAAGATATATGAAAAGGAACTAGCAAGGCAGTCTTCCCCCGGCAGTTTTCATTCCCTTAGGAGACCAGGCACAAACAGGCTCAAAAGGAAACAAACTTCTGATGACCCAATCCTAGCCCCCCTTAACGAGGAACAGCACAGAGCTGTTGTTTTTGGCCGTGGCCATCTGCTCGTAGAGGCAGGGCCCGGAACCGGCAAAACCATGACCCTCACCCATCGGATTGCTTATCTCCTGAGGCAAGGTCTTGCAAGGCCAGAGGAGATACTTGGCCTCACCTTTACCCGTAAGGCGGCCCAGGAAATGATCAACAGAGTGAAAGGTCTTGTGGGTGATAGCCTTTCGTCTTCCCTGAAGATCACCACGTTTCACGGGTTTTGCCTGGATCTTCTCAAGGCAGAGATTCAATACGCCGCTCTACCTCGACCTTTTACCCTGTGTGGTGAGTCTGACAGCTTGCGCCTGGCGATGAGGATCCTTGGCTCTGTGCCTGGCAGAAAACCTGGGATAGGCAGATTTCAGCGTGCCCTTTACCAATACAAATTATCAAAGGTGGTAAGAGTTGAACCCGAAGCATTCGAAAGCATCGATGGGGAACTGCTGAGCCGGTATCAAGAGCATCTGCGCCGCCTGGGCATGGTAGACCTGGATGACCTGGAAATCGAAACACTCAGGTTACTGCTGGATGTGGCAGAGATTCGGGGCCGCTATGGAAAGAAGCATCAATGGATCTTTGTTGATGAATATCAGGATACCAATTTAGCCCAGGCCAAGATAGTGAAGCTTCTCATTGACTCCGGGGGTGGGAACCTCTTTGCCATAGGCGATCCGAATCAGGCCATTTATGGGTTCAGGGGGGCAGATGTCACAAATTTCAGAAGGTTCAGGGAAGACTTCCCAGGTGCCACAGTCATAAGCCTGACCAACAACTACAGATCCACCCAGTGTATCTTGGATGGGGCAGCTTCGGTCATTGGGCAAAGGAAGCCCCTCAGGTCGTGCATCGGTGGTGGCGAGAACATTCTGGTGGCTCCATGCCGGACAGGGCCTGAAGAAGCGGAGATGGTGGTGGAGACCATAGAGAGGCTCATGGGAGGAGTGTCTTATTTTTCCCTGGACAGTGGAAGGGTGGAGTCATTCAGAGGAGATGGATCTCTTGGTTTTGGAGATTTTGCAATTCTTTACAGGTTGAAGGCGCAGGCCGAGGAGCTAAAAAAGGCCCTGGCTAGACGTGGAATCCCGTTCCTTGCCTCAGGAGATGCGGCCCTGGTTGACCATTTTCCCGTTAGCCTCATTTGGCGGTTTCTGCAAGCAATGGTCTGGCCCGATAACAGGTTGTATCAAGAGGCCTATGAGCAATTAAGGGAGGAACGTGGTGTCGAGGCACGGATAAGTCCTGAGTCTTTGCCGACCAACGCTCAAGAGCAAGGCATTGAAGGGTTGATCCAGAGCATCGTTGAGCAACATAGATGGAAAGATGTTACCCAGGATGGGAAAGAAGCACTGGAGCGGTTCCTTGAGATTGCACGGGGGTTCACGGGAGATGTGGTTCAATTCATGGAATACGTGGCACTTGACAGAGGAATTGACCATGGGCTTTTCCAAGGTGACCGGGTGGCCCTTATGACCCTTCATGGGGCAAAGGGGCTGGAGTGGCCTGTGGTATTTATTGTGGGCTGCGAGGAAGGATTGACACCGTGTACCTTGTTCAGCAAGACCGACACAGAGGAGGAGAGGAGGCTTTTCTACGTGGGTATGACGCGGGCAAAACAACAGCTCATACTCTCATGGGCCGCAAGGAGAAATTTGATGGGTAGATCACTTAAAGGCGATCCTTCGCCTTTTCTTGATGCGATTCCCCGGACAGTGCTGTCAGAGTTACAACGTTCTGGCTGGAAACCCAAAGCAAAGCCTCATGAACAACTCAAACTCTTCTAGGTTGACGGGTTAGTGAAAGATCATTAAGTTAGGCGGCACAGCAAGCCATCAGTGTTTGAATGCCCTCTGTCCGGTGAACACCATGGTCACCTTGGGATCTGCCTCATTACAGGCCTCGATGACCTCAAAGTCCCGCAGCGATCCTCCCGGTTGGACAACGGCTGTAATACCCTGGCGAATCGCCACATCAACACCATCTCGGAAAGGGAAAAAAGCATCGGAAATCATGCACGCACCAATCAGACCACCCTTGTTCTTTTTGGTCTCTTCGTCTATCTCTTCCAACAGCCCTCGGTCTTTTTGACCCTTTTCCACTTGCAGTTCCAGTTCTTTGTACGGAATACCGTGCTTCCTGAAACAAAGGGCGTCTGCATACTTGGTGTATGCCTTAAAGATGGCAATTTCGGCCACCCCCACCCTGTCCTGCTCTCCTGTCCCGATCCCAACAGTAACTCCATCCTTGACGTATATGACCGAGTTGGACGTTATGCCCTGCTCCACCTGCCAGCCAAAAAGCATGTCTGACAGTTCGGCCTCTGTGGGTTTTCTCTCGATAACATATGTCTTGCCCTTGTACTCAGCCTTGGCAAGGATAAAATCATCTGCTGTCCGGATGCGATTGAGCGGGGACTGCTGCACAATAATGCCCCCGTCTATTAAGGACTTAAAATCCACGAAGCGCAAGGCGGCATACTCTGCGAGCCTATCCATTCTGGGAACCCTAATTATCCTCAGGTTCGGCCTCCTGGCCAGGATATCCACGGTACCTTCTTCGAACTCAGGGGCAGCCACGACCTCCAGATAGTTCTGGGAAACGAGTTCTGCCGTTTCTTTATCCATGGGTTTATTGAACAGCGCGCAGCCACCAAATGCTGCTATACGGTCGGCCATATTGGCCCTGTCATATGCTTCAGCCAGCGTGGCCCCGTATGCCACCCCGCAAGGGTTGTTGTGCTTGACGATGACTACGGCTGGCCTTGGCTCCAGGTACTTCATGATATTGAGGGCATTGTCCACGTCAGTTAGATTGATTTTGCCCGGATGCTTACCACTCTGGATCATGTCTTGTTCGCTGAGGGACGAGACCAATCCCATGCCGGGGGAGATGAACTGGCAGCCACCAAGGACCAGGTTCCCATTTACCAGTTCATAGAGGGCGGCTTCCTGGCCGGGGTTTTCGCCGTAACGAAGTCCTTTCTCAATCAACTCCCCTGTTTTCTCATCCCTGATCTTCCACGAACGCTTCTTGTAAACGAGCACCTGATCACCAAAGGATATCTTCATCTCAGGGGGGAAGTGGTCATCCATTACGGTGCGATACATCTTCTTAAAGTCATCGCCCATGATCTCCTCCAAGTCTTGTTATGTGATTCGGGGATTCCCACAAACTACTGTAGGTGTCAGCCTATGTCCCACAATGAAATTTTGTTTGTTTCATGGAATAATGAAATGGTGGAATAATGGAATGATGGGTTTTAGAGCAAGTACTCCCACCGGTTTCCTCATCCCAATATTCCACTATTCCATCATTCCAACATTCCTCATTTCGGTGCTTCCGAGGCGAATCCATCCTGCCTTTCCTTAAACCTTAGACCCTATACCCTACACCCATCCTTATGCTTTTCAATATACGCATAGGCATTGTGGTTGTGGATGGACTCAAAGTTCTCCGATTCCACTGCAAACCAGGTAATATTGGGGTCATGATTCAACTTCAGGGCAATTTCTCTTACTATGTCTTCTACGAACCTCGGATTTTGGTAGGCCTTTTCAGTCACGTATTTTTCGTCTTCCCGTTTTAACACTGAATAGACATCACATGAAGCAGACTCCTCCACCAGCTTTATAAGGTCTTCCAGCCAAACGAATTTCTTGAACCGAACCTGCAGCCTTACCTCGCCCCTCTGGTTGTGCGCACCATAATCACTTATCTCTTTTGAACACGGACAAAGGGTGCAGATGGGCACGTGTATCATGGCGATCAGGTCACTGCCTTCGCTGTTCAGGGAGCCCTTGAAGCTGCATCTGTATTCCATCAGCCCTTCTGTACCGGTCACGGGAGCAGGTTTGTTAATGAAATAAGGAAATGTTATTTCCATGTGAGCGCTTTCGGCATTGAGGCGCTTTTTCATCTCTTCCAGGATATCAGAGAAATTTTGAATGGAAATCCTGCGGTTGTACTCATTCAGGATTTCAACGAATCGGCTCATGTGGGTGCCTTTATATG
>JALVSJ010000272.1 GCA_027024445.1 Desulfobacterales bacterium | reverse complement strand
CCCAGGTGGTGGAATTGGTAGACACGCAAGGTTGAGGGCCTTGTGGCCGTTTTAGGCCGTGCAGGTTCGATTCCTGTTCTGGGCACAAAAAGCCGTCTGATTTTCAGACGGCTTTTTTTATTAAAATCGCTTAAGGGCACATAAGAAGACTCAACCCTCTTAATATAAGCTTTGATGCCTTTATATGGTTAAAAACTTGCAGAATCTGTGAAAATCAGTGTCCTATGTTCATACCCTCTCCTGAGCCTTTGCTATCATCTCTTCCCACACCTTTCTTTGTTCTTTCAGGGCTGCCACTTTATCCTCGGGGTCGGTGCGACACTCAAGCAGTATCCATCCTTTGTAGTCCATCTTAACGAACAGGTCCATCAGTTCCTGATACGGGTAGTTGCCAATGTTTAACTCCCTAATGTGACAAGAATCCCCGAACCAGTTCTTAACAAAGTTAAAGTTATATTCCAGTCCGCCGCCTTAAAGGTCTTCCTTGTTACAGTTCCAGCAAACGCCGCTCCCCCTGTTGTCCACATAATCCATGATAGCTTTTATGTTCGGCAGCAACTGTGTCTCACGGCCATGCACCTCTAAACGTATCTGCTGACCCATATCGAGGGCATACTTGCCCAGCTCATTGAGCGCAGTGCCTATCTGTTCTATGGTTTTCTCCTTTGGCACCTCCTCATGAAACCCGTTGGGCTTGACCTTCACTCCCGAACCGCCGATGTCCTTGCTCAGTTGCAGCCACTTTTTTGTCCTCTCTATCGACTCTTTCAGCTTAGCCGGGTCGACATAGTCATATTTCTCGTTGGTTCCCATCCCCACAACTTCAACAGGACTGTCGGCAAACTGCTTTTTCACTTCTGCCCGCTGAGCTTTTGACATATCCAGGGTCACACCATGAGCATGCTCCACCCTGAGCTCGACACCTGACAATCCTGTTTCGGTACAGTTCCTGATAATTGTTGGAATATCCCAGTCTTTGACCCACAGGTAGGTCACCAGTCCAAGTTTCATTTCATCTCCGGGTTTTCCTTGTACTTAAGGCAAGCAGGTCTTTAGGCAATAACATTGCGCCGGTGAGCAGCGACAAACTCTTTAAAAATTCTTTCCGGGTCAGCATATCGTAAGATTTAGAGTTAACACTTTAAAAATACGAAGATTTAAATCAAACGGGTGTACGACAAAATCCACTTTCCTGAAGCTTTTTCAAATAGTGGATATGCCAGATGTGGTTCAGATGTGCACCGCAAAGGCGGAAGGGCGCGAGGAATTGTTACCGAACCTGCTTGCCTGGGTGACTGCGTAGCCAGGTAGACCTGTCCGACTGACGCGGTTAATCTGGTCTGACTGCGTAGCCAGGCAAGTTAGTGTCCATATTTGCGGAAATAATGTTCTGGTTTTCTGTCCCCTCAATGATCGCGTGATGTGGTTGTCACGATTTTTGAATGCTTCGCGTCAAAAATCCCGCCAACCACATCAAACTTTCGTGCTTCCCATCCCCGCCCTTCGGACGGGGTTATGGTTATTCCGCCCCGTTGGGGCTTTGGGAAGCCATTGATATCATCGTTGTTAGAAA
>JALVSJ010000271.1 GCA_027024445.1 Desulfobacterales bacterium | reverse complement strand
GAATAAATAGGAGCTTTTTTCTTTCATTGAGGCTAAAAGTATAAGATAAAGTTCACATTACCCCTCACCTTATCTCTCTCCCCAAAAGAGAGAGGAAACAAACTCCCGCTCCACCCTTTGAGGGCAATTCAGCATTTTTACCCTGGGAGCGCGGACATCCTGACCGCATTGAGCGGACAAGATGTCCGCGCGCTCCATCATTTCTGAAAACTTTTGACTGATGAGTACTTATTGCCCTTTAGGGGGAGAGAGTTGGAGTGAAGGAGGAATTACTCTCCCTGGTTTCTTTTAATACTGTACGCCATAATTCGGCCAGGTTTCTTTGGCCTTGTTTTCGATGCTGTTTAAGAGGTCCATGTACTTGTCCGGCTCAACCAGCATTGTATTGAAGGCATCAACGGCATGTTCGACGATCTCCACCGGCGTGGCTTCCCAGAAGCGGATCATTTTTTTAGGATAAGCCTGGATTAATTCAAACTCGTGAGCTCGTGCGGGATCATCCTTTGCAATATCTTCAGGTGAAATATGAGTGGTCGGAGCAAATCTTAATTTTTCCCAACGGAATCGGGCGGCACTTGGTGAACTTGCATACCATTTAAACCATTCCTTTGCAAGTTCTAGTTCTGATGAATTCTTGCCCGATACCAGAGGAGAAATTTCTAAGATGAGAGCCCCTTCGCCGGCAGGAGTGATCGCGGGAGGAATGAAGATGCCGTAGTCTTTTCCGGAAACGAGACCTTGCTGTTGTAGGATGCCACCATACCAGTCTCCGAAAGGCGCAAAGGCAAGCTTGCCCTCTTTGAACATTCGGGGCAGATCATTGACATAAGTTGCATCCATTGGGGCAAAATAGCCTTTATCAAGCATATCTTTCCACAGTTCCATGGCCTGCACCACTTTGGGATCCGTCCAGTGGGCTTTTCCATTCATCAGTTGAATATAGAAATCAGCGTCAATGCGATACAGTAATTCCTGAAAGACAATAAATGACGTCCAGCGCGACTGTCCAATCGTGTTGCCAATACCGCTGATCCCCTGTTCCTTAAAGAATGCTAACTGTTCCATAAACTCATCCCAGGTTTTGGGGAGTTCAAGCCCATGTTTTTCATAAAGGGGCTTATTATAGAACCAAACCCAATAGCTTATCAACAGAGGAAATCCGTATGTAACATTATCTTGAGTGAGGGCCTCTTGAATTCCAGGAGCAAAATTGTCACTGACCTCTTGCCACACATCTGAAAGGTCTGCTAATAACCCTGCTTTGATCAATTCCTGAGCTCTGTACCCGAACCACCACTTGAAAACGGCCGGTGCTCTCGGCGTTGTCAGATCAACTTTAATTCTCGATTTGTACACCTCGGTATCGAATTCAGTCGGAATGGCCTTGATCCCGATCTCCTTAGCCGAAAGCTCTCCTAACTCTTCCCAGATTTGTTGCCATTCGGGATTGTCATGAAATACCTTCATATTTTTGGTAGCCTCGACATACATGCTGTTTGTAAACACGAATATAGTAAGAACGACACACAATGTAAAAAACTTTTTCATATCAGACCTCCATGTTTTAAAAGTTAATATAATGTTTTCAAATCTAAC
>JALVSJ010000270.1 GCA_027024445.1 Desulfobacterales bacterium | reverse complement strand
CTCCTGGATACAGGGCCCATCTGCATTAGTGATTTTGGAACACGGCCCTTTACCTGTTACCCTTTGACACCATTTCCCTTTCAACCTACTTGACCACCCACTCACTATTTTTTATAATCGCGCCGCAAATAAAGATACTATCACTACTATCACTTGTCGTGGAAACCCAGTTAGGAGGTATTAAATAATGGATATGAGCAGAAAGATTGGGATAGGGATTGTCATGATTATCCCGGCATTTGTAACCGGCGGGCTCTTGTGGTCCATAATCCCATCGTGGATAGCTGTCGCCATATGGGAGATTATCATGGTCCTCATATATACAAGAATAATCGGACGGAAGCCCCCCTTTGCAAAAAAACCCGCATAGCTCCTTATCTGACTTTCCATTAGAACAGGCCCAGTCGGGCCGGGCTGTGTGATATGAAAAACCCCCTAACCCACCTCTCGCCCCAACAAGCCTTACCTCTGAGTTTTCTCACAATTATTGCTGTTGGGGCCATTCTATTAATATCGCCCTGGGCCACAAGGGGCGGGACCATGCCTGTTATTGATGCACTGTTTACAGCAACTTCCGCAGTATGTGTTACAGGCCTTATTGTGGTGGACACAGGGAGCTACTTTACCCCGTTTGGCCAGGGCATCATACTGGGCCTCATACAAGTAGGTGGCCTAGGGATCATGACCTTTTCCGTGCTCTTTTATGCTCTGCTAGGCTCAAGCGTGCGCCTTAGAGACAGGGTAATTGTTCAGAGCAGCTTCACCACAGAGCAAACCGGAGATGTGCTTCAATTGGTCAAATCCATCTTTGTCTTCACCTTTGTCCTGGAGGCTATCGGCGTGTTCTTACTGTTTTTGGCCTGGCCTGGCAGTTGCCCGTATCGCACAAGACTGTGGATTGCTATCTTTCACAGTATATCAGCATTTTGCAATGCTGGGTTTTCACTGTTTAAGGACAGCTTCGTCCAATACCAGTTCAATTGGGCGGTCAACTTGATTGTCATCTGTTTGATTATAATGGGTGGGGTGGGATTCATCGTGTTGACCGAAACCACCAATTGGGTCAAACAAAAAATATCAAACCAGGGAAGGTCGCGACTTTCACTCCATACAAAAATAGTTATCACCACCACGGTTTGCCTGATATTTGGAGGAGCAGCGCTGTTCTTTGTGCTTGAATCCAGTGATTCTTTAGCCTCTGCTCCGCTTCATGGAAAGATATTGGCTTCTTTTTTTCAGTCCGTCACCGCCCGTACCGCAGGCTTTAACACCATAGACATGTACAACCTGGCCAATCCTACACTTTTCATATTGATTATCCTTATGTTTATTGGGGCCTCGCCCGGCTCATGCGGCGGAGGTGTAAAAACCGTTAATGCGGCAATCCTTGTGATAATCGCGAAAAACAGGTTCAAGGGAAATGAAGAAGGAGAGGTCTTCAAAAGAACTATACCACGGGAAACCCTCAGCCGATCGGTTACAATCATTATAAGTGCTGTAGTTCTCATATCAGTGGTGGCCTGCCTTGTTATGATAGCTGAAACCGGACGTTATGCGCATCCGGAGACGAGGGGGAAATTTCTTGAATACCTTTTTGAAACCGTTTCTGCTTTTGGTACGGTGGGTCTAAGCATGGGCGTTACACCCACATTGACAAGTGTGGGCAAGATCCTCATTATGGTGATGATGTTCCTTGGCAGGCTTGGGCCGCTGAATCTAGCCTTTTCCTTGGCTAAACGGGTACCTACCAAGAAATTTCACTATGGTGAAGAAAAAATTTTTATAGGATGAAAAATGAAAAAGTTCGCTGTCTTTGGATTAGGCAATTTTGGGTTCTCGGTGGCAAAGGCCCTTTATGAGGAAGGGCACGAGGTTCTTTGCGTTGACAGGGAGGAAGCCCGGGTCAACAAGATCCAGGAATTTGCAACCCATACTATTATTGGGGATGCCACTGACCGCTCCCTTCTTGAATCAGCAGGGATTGCGGATATGGATGCGGTTATAGTGAGCCTGGGAGACAACCTAAGTGCCAGTATCCTCACCACTTTGTATCTGAAGGATCTTAATGTGAAAAATATCCTGGTGAAAATAAGGAGTGAGGATCACGGGCGCATACTGGAAAAAATAGGAGCCGACGAGGTCATATTTCCGGAAAAAGAAACAGCGCTGAAGATAGCAAAAAGCTTGTCAAATCCCAATATACTGGACTACATTCCACTGTCTCCAGAATACAGTATTCTGGAGGTGGCTCCTCCGAACCGGTTTATTGGCAAGACCCTAAGTGAGATCAACCTGAGGGCAAAATACGGAGTAAATGTGATTGCAATTCGTGAACTGGTTCCAGATCGTCTAACCATGGCACCTGGGGGTGACTTTATCATAAAGGACAGTGACATCTTCATAGTGTTGGGCCGACCTGAAGATATCGCCAAGATACAAGACTAGCCACGGGTGCGGAGGAAGCAATACGAATCTCTTATCTTAGGACGAGGACGGAAGACCGGGCTCTACGGACAAGTTTCTCCACCCTATCTTGGGAAAAGAACTTACCCAGCAATGACTGATGCCCCATCCATAAGGCTATGAGACCTTTGTCCGCTGCATCTTCTATAAACCTATCTAGCAGAGAGACATCAACTACGGAGACCCATGCTTTGATCTTCTGTGAAGTGTAATACTGCAGAATCTCCTTCATCTTGCGATCCACCTCTTCCTTGAGGTGGTCAGATTCTGTCAATCCCACCAGAGCAAGGTCAGTTTGATGCAGCGTCACCATCTGATTGATAAGTTCCAGAGACTCCTGGCTAACACTATCATGATCAAGACAACATACTATTTTGTTTGGCCTCTTTTCTTCTTTGACAACAAAAACTGAGCATGGAGCACCTTTGACTATTTTTTCTGGCGCATTTCTGTCCTGCTCCCACGCGCACTGCTCTCCTTTGCTGCAGCCTACCACGATCAGGTCACTCTGCTCTTCTTGGGCCTCGGCCAGAACCTGTTTTGCGGGAGACCCGAATCTGATTCTAACCCTGAACTCTTTTCGTCCCTTGCATACACACATTTCCTCCCAGAGCCCTTTACCCCTTTCCACCAGCTCGTAAGACCATTGTGTTCTCGAGTAAGGAGAGGC
This sequence comes from Desulfobacterales bacterium, assembly GCA_027024445.1. Taxonomy (GTDB): domain Bacteria; phylum Desulfobacterota; class DSM-4660; order Desulfatiglandales; family Desulfatiglandaceae; genus B111-G9. Next base: position 2,037 of record JALVSJ010000270.1, on the reverse strand, counting down.
CACCTCATCGGCAAAATAGCTCAAGAATTCTTCTCTGAACTCTTCCATTTTCTTAACAATGGGTTCACTGCGGAGGCCGGAAGGGCCCTGGGTCAAATGAGGCTTCCTTGTATCAACACCCAAAAGCGTAACGTCTGCCCATGTGTTCATTGCAAGTCTCGCAACCTCGTGCACAACATATGCGCTATACGGGTTAGTATCCAATGCAACAAGGATTCTCATTTATTACCTCCATTCACACGTGCCCAAAATCACCCGCAGGCCTCAACAGATGAAAATGGGGCTTGGTGTGTGAGCTAAGACGCTGGAGATTGGAGACTTTTTGTGGATTTCATCTCTTATGGCACAAGCTATTAGTCCATATCCACTCAAGTACCCGGCCACTTCTCGCGGCGGCCCCGAGATAAGAAGAGTCTTTCCTGTCTTTTGCCCCCTTGTCTCCAGGGTATTTTTTGCCTTGTCAATATCACCAATCCGGCCCTCGCCCTCTTCCACCACCAGTTCTCGATGGTGTCCGTCAGTATGGTAGTGCAATAGATCCGACGGCAAACCAGCCTCTCCCAACACCTCAACGTATCGCTCCACGAGGTTCACCGAATCGCCGCCTTCGTGGAGAATAAACGCCACTCTTTCCAAAGGGACCAGGTTCTTCACCATGATGATTGGACACGGAGAGTTTTGATATAGCTTGGAGCGAACCAGCTTCCTGAAATCTCCTTCATGGAACGATGCCAGGACACCTTCCATAAACAGGTCATAGCCACCACTTTGAAGTTCCCTCAGTATTTCGCTCTCCCTTTCACCAACAAGAACTCGGGGTGCCGCAAGGGCAGGACAATAGCGCTTCTCCGTCTTTATAAGTTGATTTATCTCCTCCTCACCTTTTTCTGCCAGTGCGTGCTCCCAGGTATGCCGCACCCACCCGGTACCAAAAAGGTTTCCCTTCGAATCTGGTTCCTTTACATGAATGGGCTGCAAACCTATATCCAGTAGTTCTCCAAGCTGCCCCGCGTACCTTATAGCAATACTTGAAACCAGGTCTGCTCTAACTGAGATGAGAATACTTATCATGCCTTTCACCTTATTTACGAGTTGCTTTCCTTCAGTTTCTTCTCAGCCCTCTCCACTGCGTCCTGAATCTCTCCCAGTTTGAATGGCTTTGCCAAAAAGTCAAAAACCCCCTTCTGGAACGATTCCTTGGCTGTCTCCATGGTTGCAAATCCGGTGATAACGATCACCTCTGTCTTAGGAGAGCGTTTTTTTACCTCGGTAAGGAAGGTCATTCCGTCAAGTCCTTCCATTTTCAAGTCAGTAATCACGATATCGAAGTTACGTTCAGTTATACGCTTAAATGCATCGGAACTTCTGAAAAAGATTTCCACCTCATAGCCCTTTTTCTCCAGTGCAGATTTTAGTCGCTTGCATACAATGGGTTCATCATCAAGTACCAAAATTGTGGTCCTGCTCTGTGGTTCCATTGCCCTACTCCTGTCTAATGGCTTTAATGTACAGTGGCTTCATTTGCGCTCAGGGTCTTGAACACCTCTATAAACCTGCTAACCTGATTATCATTCACCATTTGGACATCCAATTGTCTGGTGAATGCCACCAGGACACCTATAACTCTTAACTTTTCTCTCATTTCATCAATCCCAAGCTTCTTCACTCTCGCCACCACCAAGTCTCCCCTCAAATCTACCCTGAAGTCATTCATTGTAAGGATTTCCCCTACCAGCTTGGCCCTTCGAGATCTCCTGCTGAGATCCGTAACACCCCCCAGGAACCTAAAATACGCGTAATTGTCGTTGATGTTTTCACTAATATAGGCGTCTATCATATTGAAGTGGTAACCCAGCCTCAAGCTGATATTCACATAATTTCGTGAGAAAACAGCCAAATTTTGGCCGATATACTTCGGAGTTGCTAAAGAAGAGGAAAAGGTTCTAGTGAGGCTCGACATAAAAGAGCTGAAATCCACGGACATGGGTTCTGTACTCCAGGCCCCGGGGGAGACCAAACCTCTGACAAAAGAGGACA
>JALVSJ010000269.1 GCA_027024445.1 Desulfobacterales bacterium | reverse complement strand
CACTCTCCCCTGAGCCTTCTTCAGTAACAGAAGCCCCCGACTTTTCTTCCTGCTCATCTTTTTTCTCAACACTCTGAGCCGGCTCCGTATCCAGTGGCCTTGTTTCTTTTTCCGTCTTCGAGGTGGTATCTACAAAAAGCTCATCTATAGCTGCCTCTATGGACGATTCAAGATTCGGTATTTTCACTTTGTCTTCAGCATCAGTTTGTTCTTCGCTTCCGTTCGTCCTCGCCTCCTCTCGAGGTTCCGAACCGCCAGCATCCGCCATGTCATTTACATCCCCTGATTGACCGTTGGCGTCTCCTGATAAAGGAACAAACAGTTCATCTATTGCTTCCTCTATCTCCTCTTCGAACTTTTTGATTTTACCATCCTTATTTTCTACTTTCTCAACCTTCTCTTTTTCAGACATCATTTCCTCCATAAATCAGAGGCGCGAAAAGCAAATATTCCCGGTGCATTGCTGTTTATTTGGACAGGAGCTTGCGACTAACTTGTTTCACAGTTCTCTTGCTGATTTCCCGAAGTGTTTCAAAAACACCCTGTCCTTTCAAAGCACTGGCCTCAAACCAAGGCACTTTGAGTTCGCTATTAAGATCAGCATCCATCTCCGCAATCGATAGCAGGGGGATATTTGCCTCTGCCAGATCCCGCTTGTTGTATTGCATAACCAGCGGGATGTCTTCCAGATCTATGTTTTCTTCCGCCAAGTTTTCCCTTAGATTTTCAAGGCTTTGAATATTCTTGTCTTTCTGGACTTTCAAAGAATCCGCCACGAAAACCAACCCGTCAACACCTTTTAAAACCAGTTTCCTGGTTGCGTTATACATGACCTGGCCCGGAACCGTGTACAACTGGATCTTGATCGATAAATTATGAATCTTTCCGAGAGCCAGAGGCAAGAAATCAAAAAAAAGAGTACGATCACCTTTAGTGTCTATCGTTACCATTTTACCCCGGATCTTTTCCGACATTGCCCTGTGTATATACAACAGATTGGTGGTCTTTCCACCTCTTCCGGGACCATAGTAGACAATCTTACACTGGACTTCACCTTTACTAAGATCTATAAAAGCCACGGACCCTTTACTCCTCGCCTAGGTACGGCAGTATCTGAGGTAATGCTTTGGATACCTTCAGTCGAATCAGCCCCAACGAGACATCCTTATTAAACAGTATGATAAGCAAATAATTCTTGCCGACCCTGCTAAAATGAATATTCTCCTTCTTGCCCTTGTGAAAAAGTAAGGTGAAATCTTCCTCCCCAATTAGCTTGGCAATCTCAGCAGTTGCCCCGAAATTTGCTGCGGATAATGCCGCCAAAGCCACCACATCCAAGTTGGACGGATCACCTCTATTAACTATCAGGTTTCCTGATTGGTCTACCAGTAAAACACAATCAGCACCTGACCTCAAAAGGTGCTCATCCAGTACTCGGACTATACCTGCTACAGCCTCCTTTGACATTACTAAATCCATGGGTTCTTTTCCCCTTAATCCTACAGAGTTTTTTGATTATTGCCCCACAATATCCCCAAAGCTAATCAAAGCTTTAGTCGATCTTTCACCCGCCTTTTTTGGTAAACTCATCTAGCCAATATCTATAAC
>JALVSJ010000268.1 GCA_027024445.1 Desulfobacterales bacterium | reverse complement strand
AGGTACAGTGCTGCAGAGTGGCGTTGTGCTTGGGGTGTTCACTGCTCTGGGTGATTCGGCGCTGTCCGTGAGCCAGTTGGCGGACAGATGTGGGTGTGATGCGCGGGCCCTGGAGATGCTCCTAGATGCCCTGTGTGCCATGGGGCTGCTCACAAAAGAGGACGGTGGTTACCGGAACACCAATGAGAGCAGGAAGTTCCTCTGTAAGGACTTAGAGCATTACCTTGGTTACATTATAGCTCACCATTTTCATCTAATGAAAAGATGGGCCCTGTTGCCAGAGGCAGTACGCACGGGCAGGCCTATCCATAGCGGGCCCCCGGAGAGCGAGGAGCAGAGAGAGGCATTCTTGCTGGGAATGTTTAACCTGGCAAGGCTCATTGCGCCAAGGGTTGCCAGGGCCATTGATCTGTCGGGCAGGGAAAAGCTACTGGACCTGGGAGGAGGTCCCGGGACATACGCGATACATTTTTGCCTTGCCTACCCTTCCCTCAAGGCCACGGTGTACGACTTACCCACTACGAGGCCATATACAGAGAAGACCATTGAATCCTTCGGCCTGTCCCACAGGATATCGTTCCAGGCAGGGGATTATCTGAGGCAGGATATCGAGGGGGCTTTTGATGTTGTGTGGATGAGCCATATCCTTCATTCTATGGGACCGGAAGCCTGCAAAGAAGTGATGAGGAAAGCCGTTAGTCCGCTGATGCCTGGAGGTGTTCTTTACGTACATGATTTTCTCTTAAACGACACCATGGATGGGCCACTTTTCCCTGCTCTTTTCTCTCTCAACATGTTGGTAAACACCAAAGAGGGAAGGGCCTATTCAGAATTGGAAGTAAGAGCCATGATGGAGGAAGCAGGTCTGCGGGACATAAAACGGATATCCTTTGACAGCCCTAATTCTTCGGGCATTCTGCAGGGCAGTCTTTAGTCATTGCCTTTCCACACCTGTTCTTTGTGAAACTGCCTGATGGATTTTCCTCCTGCCTTTTCAAACAATTCTATCCAGCGTTTCACCCTCTCTTTGCCGTAAACCCTTTCCCATGCCTCTACAATCTCCTGTACCGGAATGTCCGAATAAGTTCCATGATATTCAACGTATTCCATGTATTGCTGCTTGTCTCGGTTAAAAGGCTGAAACACTGAATCAGTGCGACCGTCAAAGTCCAGAGGATCAACATTATGTCTTTCGCACAACTCAGAATTGAATGCAGGGGTGGCAGTCACCCATTTGCCTTCAAGAAAGAATTGCGTATAGCCATGGTACACAAACAGATCATTCCCTAAATATTCAATAAGCTCCTTGGTAGCCAGGTGGTTCCGCACTGTGGCAAATCCCACCCTCGAGGGAATCCCCCGAGCACGCCCTAGGGCACATAAAAGGGATGCCTTGCAGACACAATAGCCTCTTCCTGACTTGAGAACATTACTGGCCCGATAGTGCTCTGGTTTGTAAAAGGGGTAATATGGGTCGTACCAGATGCCATCGCGCACCGCATAATAAAGCCTCACAGCTTGTTCGACGGGGTCTGGAGCATTGCCCACACCCTTGGCAGCATATGCTATGATCTCCGGATGGTCAGAATCTATGATAGGTGTTGGTTCTA
>JALVSJ010000267.1:2028-5200 GCA_027024445.1 Desulfobacterales bacterium | reverse complement strand
TACGGAGAAGCACATGAATATTCTACTCGTATATCCCCCATTTTTGGATCCAAGGATTGATCCAGAGGATGTACTTTCCCCTCCCATTGGTCTCTATTACCTAGGCGCCTACCTGATCGAAAAGGGTCATCGTGTAGAAATCCTGAGTTGGTATGAGATGGGGGAGCAAAAAGAGGCCTTTGTTCAAAGCCTGAACCAGCTCAAGCCAGACGTGGTTGGCTTTTCCATCCTGAATGCCAACAGGTGGGGTGGCATTGACCTGGCAAAACTGGCAAAAGAAAGAAAACCGGATGTCAAGATCGTATTTGGTGGGGTAGGAGCCACCTTTTTGTGGCGCTTTCTGCTCCAGCATTTTCCTGAGATAGACTATGTTGTCACAGGCGAAGGGGAGGAGAGTTTCGCATCGCTAGTCGATGCCCTCGAGTCGGAAACCGATGTCGATCTTAGTCTGATAAAGGGTCTTGCATGGCGGAAGAACGGAGGGATCATCCATAATGGCCCGCCTCAAACCTTATCGGATTTAGATTCACTTCCCAATCCTGCCCGGTACTTCAGGTATCAGCACGTGATCTCCTCGCGGGGCTGCCCCTGGGCATGTACTTTCTGTGGCTCACCTCGCTTTTGGGGACGAAGGGTCCGCTTTCATTCACCGCAGTATTTTGTGGATCAATTGCAAATGCTGAACCAGAAAGGCATCACCTTCTTTTACGTCTCAGATGATACGTTTACCCTGGACAAGGAAAGGGTTATTGAAATATGCCAGCAAATAATCAAAAGAGGTCTGTCCATCACCTGGCAGGCCATCTCCAGGGTCAGCCATGTGGATGAGGACATCCTTTACTGGATGAGAAAGGCCGGTTGCATACAGATAAGCTACGGGGTGGAAAGCGGCTCACGGAAGATTAGAGAGCGCTTGAACAAAAAGATCAAGGACTCTGATATAAAGCGAGCCTTTTTACTTACAAGGAGGTACGGCATCCTGCCCAGGACCTACTTTATCTACGGCTCCCCTGGGGAAACACGAAAAACTATCCAGGAGACCCTTGATCTCATCTCTGAGATCAAGCCCCTCAGCGCAATATTTTACATACTGGACATCTTCCCGGGCACTGCCCTTTACGAAGATTTTAAGAAGCAACAGGGCATCACCGACGATATCTGGCTTCAGCGCATGGAAGACATCATGTATTTTGAGACAGATCCAAAGCTCTCCCAGGAGATGGTACTGGAATTTGGCAGGACATTGAGAGAAGGTTTTTTTGGGAAACTGGGCGAGTTTGCCCTGGACCTAGAGCTGGCAGAGCTTGAAGAACTGGCCCCATACCACTCTGATTTTCTCTCACGCTTGGCCATGACCTTCACACATGGTGATTATGGCCGCAATCCCCTGATCAAGGATAAGGAAAACGTGGCCGAATCACTCTTCTTAAGGGCCTTGAAATTCGCACCAAACCAGAGGGCCTACCTTGGCCTTGCAATCCTGATGCAAAAGCGCGGAGACCATGGCCAGGCCATCAGGCTCCTGGAGAAAGCCACAACGGACTTCCCGCAGGATGAACAATTACACACATGTCTTGCAGTAAGCCACATGAACCTTGGAGAATTTGACAAAGCCGCTCAACTACTGGAGAAGTTCCCCGAGTCCCCAACTGCGCTCCGTTATCTGGCCCGGTGCTATGGCGCCATTGGCCAAAAGGACAAGGAGCGTCAGTGCATGGAAAAATTGGAGCGCCTGCATCAATAGCGTCACTGCTTATTTTCGCTTTACCTTTAGCAGATTGTTGACCTTTTTCACCCCTGCAGTGGAAAATGCGATTGACTCGGCCCTCTTCTTTTCTGCTTCGGTATCTACGGCCCCCGTGAGGGTTACCTCCCCTTCAAAGGTTGTGACTGATATGGCAAATCCTTTCAGGATTGAATCCTTGAAAAGCTTTGCCTTGACCTTGGTGGTAATGGTAGTATCATCCACCACCTCTCCTGCCGTCCGCCCGGCAGGCGTCTGGCAAGCTGAAAGAGCACCTACCAGCAAAACCGCCAGAACTAAAAGCCCAGCATATATCCGCGTTCTCATAACCGACCTCCTTTGCCCCTATTTCATAACAAACTTTCTGCTGAAAAACAATCGCTCCCGGCCCCCTTTGCCCGCGCCCTCCCTTCGCATTTATAGTTATTTAAGGATGTGGTACAGTGGTGTCCAAAATCGGCGTAGGTTAAAGGAGTCAACCTGATAAACTCAACAGCTTATGGGCTCAGAATCACGAAATTAAAGCTACTGGCTACTCGTCTCGATAGTTTTTAGGAGATGCGTGTCATGGGTAGGTTATTTATTCTGATTCTATTTACCTTGTTTGAATCGGCCATTGGGCAGCAATTTGATGTGGAAAATACCATGAGTCATCAGCAAATCATGGATTCATTAAATAGATTTAGTGTGGCTTTTTACAAAAAACTTAGCGAAGCAAACGATCACAATCTGTTTTTTTCGCCTTACAGCCTTTTTTATTCATTGGCAATCTTGTACACTGGCGCACAAGGCGTTACCAAACAACAAATGGGTAAGGCGCTTTACCTTGACTCGGTTTTGGAGAATAAGGATGACCTGGCCAAATTGAATCTTATCCAAGGCCGTAAAAGTTACGTTTTGTCTTCCCATACCGCTTTTTGGTTTAATCGCGATATTCAGGTTAAAGATCCCCTTCGACAGTACATGGGCTCGCTGGGTATTTATGAACGGTTTATGGACTTTTCGCAACCGGATGAGTGCCTGCAGGTCATTAATGCCTGGGTAAAGGAATGCACGAATGGGAAGATAAAGCAATTGGTTGAAAAGGAATTTCTTACTGCGGATGTGCGGTTCATTTTAACCAACGCCATCTTCTTTAAAGCCTTTTGGGAGCATCGTTTTAGGAAGGATTTGACTTTACCGGAGATTTTCCATGGTATCCATGGTGATCGCAAAACGGAAATGATACACGAAACGGATTATTTTGAGTTTGCCCGTTTGGACGGCGTTAAAATTCTTAAACTGTTTTTCGAAAAAAACGAAGCCAGCGCTCTTTTCTTTTTGCCTGACGATGTTGAGGATGTGAAACTCCGGTCTGTTAAAAAGTTGTTAACCAACCGAACGCTGTCAGAAATTGAAAGTCATTTGGGGACGTGGAAAGTCAAGCTT
>JALVSJ010000267.1:0-2018 GCA_027024445.1 Desulfobacterales bacterium | reverse complement strand
AAGCTTCAGCTACCCAAAATGCGTATGGAAATGGAATGTCAGGCCGAAGGTCTGCTCAAAGATATGGGCATGGAAATTCCGTTTTTAAACGAAGCGGATTTTGGCGGAATTGCAGACGAGCCGTTGAAAATAAGTAAGGTGGTTCAAAAGGCGTATTTCAATCTTGATGAAGACGGATGCGAAGCGGCAGCCGCTACGGCGGTGGAAGTTCTGGCCGGTGCGCACCCTTTCCCCGAAAAAATAGAAGAATTTATTTGCGACCACCCGTTTGCCTTTTTGCTTAAAGACGAAGCCAAAGGTGTGATTCTTTTTGTGGGAGAATTTAAAGAATGAACCGTACCTATTGGTCTTTTAAGAGTCATGATTGCCGCAGACGCTTTATTCCTATAGTAGCCTTGGGTCTTATATTGTGGATGAGCTGGATGGCATCATGCGCTCGCTTAACTCAAGAAAAGGAGCAAGCCGTGAGCATGGAATACGAACAATTCCTGAAAGGGGTAAGCGATCAACAGCAAAAAGAAAGGCTGATCCGATTTCGCCGAACTTTTTCTGAAAATGATCATGTCTTTGTCCAGGAATTTGACAAATACTACGAAATTACGGTCACGCATCCGTCATCGGAAACGGCCACCGGTGGCGCCGAGGGCTACCGGATGGACAAAATCACCGGTGAAGTAGAGATGATTTGGCATGAGCATCCCATGCCATTTCAGGGAAAAATGGAAAAGATCGGTATAGTGGACCCCAAGAACGGGACAACATGGTAAAGTTAAAGTGAGGAAACTGAGAAAGGGGGTCCGAAGTGGGAAGCCTGCTTGAGGTCAGGCATGGTAGAGAGGCTGTGGCGTACGGTGAAATATGAAGATTTAGGAGGTACCCCCTTTTTCATCCCTGACACAAGATTTGATACACTACCGATTGATGCATAGAGGTTGGCTTTGCGATGACAATAAAGTGTATCTTGATGTAGATTTTGTAGGACACATGGAGGACAATAGTGAAGTTTATAAACGCTAGAGACTTGCGCCTGAAACCTGGTGATGTTTGGAAACTTGCAAAGAAGGAGAAAGACGTGGTGATTACCTCCAGGGGAAAGCCAGTAGCGCTACTTACCAATATAGAGGGAGAAGATCTTTTAGAAGAGCTCGAGGTTCTCCGAAGAGTCAGAGCTCTCAAGGCATTGGACAATATCCACAGGCGATCAGTATCTATAGGCACCGATAAAATTCCTTCCAGGGAGATTGAAGCCGAAATTAGAGACGTAAGAAAAGCGCGCGAAAAGTGAAAATAGTACTAGGTACCAATGTTCTCGTCTCTGCCCTCCTTAAACCCAGGAGTGACCCGGCCAAGATATTGAGACTTATCTTTCAGGGAGACGTCTCTACTGTTATCAACGAGCACATTTTGGCTGAATACCATGAGGTGTTGAAGCGGGAAAAGTTTTCTTTTAACCAAAAGGAAGTCGAGCAAGTTCTTGAAGTTTTGCGTTCATACGGAATTCGTGCCCCTGCCCTACTTAATCTACCCACCTTGCCCGATCCAGATGATACCCCCTTCCTCGAAGCTGCCGTATCTGTGGGCGCTGATGCCCTGGTTACCGGCAATAAGAAGCATTTCCCCAAAAGAAACTGTGGGGACGTGAGAGTTCTGTTACCATCTGAATTCCTATCGCGCCGAACCCAATAAATATAACTGAGATATCCTGTAGGCCACGAGCAACGGCCGACCTTCCTCTTCAAAATGGGCCATGTGCATAGCTCTGGTCTTTCCCTGACTCCTTTTTCCCTTCGCTTTTCCCCTTTCCTCTTGCCTCTCGCCTCGTGCCTTCTCTCATGTTTACTTAGTTATTTAAGGACGTCCCCCCATTGCGGATCAGCGATCAGGGCCGTAAGCCATGGTAGATGCGCATTCCTGTGACACGTGCTATTGCGTCGAAGTCCCGGTCGTTGTGAAGGAGATAAAGATCATGCTCAATGGCGATCTGGGCAATAAGACAGTCAATGGTTGACCGTATTGTA
>JALVSJ010000266.1 GCA_027024445.1 Desulfobacterales bacterium | reverse complement strand
CCTCCTCCAACTCCTACACCTGAGAGCACCGTAATGTGGCGCATGAAGGTGAGTTTGAAAAGACCATAGAACCTGATCTGCGGGATCCACATCCACCGTTTAAGGTTCCAATTTGTCCTGGGAAAATCATTTGCTTTGAGCTCTTTTCCCTTTTCCAGGACGAGTACACGGTATCCTTTCTCCGTGAGCCTCAGGGCTGCAACAGAGCCCCCAAACCCACTTCCTAGCACAACGTAATCATAATCAAATTCCCTTGATTCCCGCCTACGCGCCACATCATTGACCATTTCCGCCCCCAACGTTTTTCTCAAGACGTTGACTTATTTGTTGTTTTAATCATCCCCCGACGACAATCTTCGGTCAAGTTCTTTTCATTTGGATAATGCACCGCTGCTCCCTTGTTGGGCCGGATTTTCTGGTGTAAAATGTTTAAATTAGAAATAAAGATCAGCGGGACGGCCTATGAAACGTATCATAATACTTTTCTGGACAGTACTACTCCTTTCTCCTTCCATAACCCTGGGTTCCCACGCTGGCCTTTTCTCCACCCAACTGCTCACTGGATACATCGTATCTCCTGTTATTAAACCCGGACAGCGTCCGGACCTTAATTACTTGATGATAGACGGCAGATTTGAGTGGCTCAGGCTAAATCCGCACATTAGCTCTTATCTTGAGGCCACATACTCTGAAACCAAGAGAGGGCCAAAAGGTTACATGGCCGGGTTTACGCTGCTTGGGAGGTATAAATTTAAGAGTCATGGCGAGACAACTCCATATCTCCAGTTGGGCGTTGGGGTACTCTACAATGATATTTATAAGGATAAAAGCCAGAATCTTATCGGGAACAATATTGAGTTCAATCCTCAATTAAGCCTTGGGATAGATCACAAGGTCTCCAAGCACTTCTCAGTTGATGTTGAGGGAATCTTTCATCATGTATCAAACGCCGGGCTTAAGCGGCACAGAAATGTAGGGGTAAACGGCCTGGGACTGCTCGTAGGATTCACTTACAGGCACTGATGCCCGCCAGCCTGTTTTGCAAGTTCTGCTAATCGCCTTATGCCCTCTTTTATCATCTCAATACTGCAATAGGAGAAGTTTAGCCTGAGTTCGTTCTTTCGCTCGGCACCCTGGGGATAAAAATTACTCCCCGGGATAAACGCCACCTTTTTTTCAATCGCTCGTCGAAAAAGCTCGTCTGTGTCGATGGCATTCTTGAAGCTAACCCAAATAAACATCCCACCTTCAGGTCTGGTCCACGTGGCACCTTCGGGCATGTAGGTCTCAAGTGCCTCAAGCATGGCATCACGCCTGGGCCTATAGAGATCTATGATACCTTCGATATGCTTCCTCATCAGCCCCCTTTGGATAAACCTGGCAGCCACCCTCTGTGTAGCACAATCAGGGCTGACCGTGACCTTTTGGGCCCATTTGACCATGGGGGCAATGATCTCAGGTGGACCCGCCGCAAAGCCCAGCCTCAGGCCGGGGCCCAGGATTTTTGAAAACGATTTGGCGATAGTCACGAGCCTGGGATCATCATATTGCGTCCTGGCAAGCTCCCACAGTGTGATTATCCTTTCCCCGCTAAAACGCAGTTCACGATATGGTTGATCCTCGAGGATTGGGAGATCAAATTCCTTAGCTATTTCTACTATCTCCCTCCTCCGGTTGAGATCCATCGTCTTCCCGGTTGGATTTTGAAACTCTGGAATCACATATATGAACTTTACCCGCCGCCCCTTGTCCAATTGCTCCTGGATGGTTTCTCTCAACAGCTGCGGTATCATGCCCAGTTCATCCATTTCCACGCCCACCATCCGGGCGCCACAGGCCTCCATGGCCGCAATGGAGCCCGGGAAACCAGGTGCCTCGCAAATAATCACATCTCCAGGGTCAACCAGTGTGCGAGTAAAATAGTAGATTGCGTTGGTGGAGCCAACCGTGATCATCATCTCATCATCAGAAAGGTACGGCACCTCTTCAAAGTCCTTGAGCACGTCTTTGAATACCTTGTCGCCATCGCTGGCCCCATATTGAAGCACTTCGTCGCCTTCTTCACGGATTACCTCGAAAAATAACTCTGAAAGGAGTTTTTTTGGAAATGACTCGGGGCTGGGCAGCCCCCCGGCAAAGGAGATCATGCCTGGCACTCCTTTTGTCAGGCCCAAGATTTGCCGGATAAAGGAGTGTTTCATTGCCGCAGTTGATCGAGAATAGAGGTTTTCTATTGTACTTGCCATCATGGGCTCAGTTTCTCCTTAATTAATCTACCCCGGCGAGCAACAGCTTACCCCATTGCGACCGCAATCCGTTGCAAGCTGCCCCATCTGCGAGGTTCCCTCATACTTCACCATCTAGCTAGTGCCCATCCATAAATGAATCTCGGGCACGAGCAAGTTTCCAATCCAGAAATGAGAATTTTTGCGCAAGATCAAGGAAATCAAGGGATTACGCGGAGGCGTACTGTAGTACGTCGCACAAGGAATCCCGCAGATTGACGCAGAGATTGCGGAAAAAGGCCATTTCTGGATGGAAACTAGCTACTGGTGTAGATTGCGAGCACACACCACATCTATCCCTTCTGCGATAAGGGCTCGTGCCGTCTTGTTCACAGCCTCATGTTTATCAAGATAGTTTTGTTCCATGGCCTCCATGAGCCCTTGCTCTAATATCTCCTCCTTTGACCTGAAATAATCCAGTATGTCAGATGGATGCTCTCGCGTCCTCTCAACATCTTCATCTCCGCCCTCGTGCTTTGCTGAGATGTTGGGAACACTCTTTGCTATCTCAACCAGCTCCTGCCTTCTGTTATAAGGTTGTATTACAATTGATTTCCATGTCTCCGTGATATGGTGCTCGAAACGAACCTTATCCTCAAACCCCAGCACCTTTCGAACCTTGTGGCTGACAAGAATGGTGTCATTATTCACAGAATTGGAGAAGTTAAGCCCTGCAAGGCTGGTTGTGCCATCATCCCTTGAGAATAGCTTTGCTCCTGCCAGAGTCCATAACACGCTGAAGGGATTATCATTGCCCATGTAAACTGAGATCTTGAACTCGTTGTCAATGCCCAGTTTGTGCAACATATAACCCAGCAATACGGTGCCCGCGTTTATGTTAAGGACCTGACGTATCCCGTACTCGGTGTAGTAGTACAGAAACTCGTCAACCCACTTGAGCGGATGATCATTAGGCTGACCTACGCCACCAAAGTATCCTGTAATGGTTTCAGGGCCACCCAAGTGTATATTTGACCCATCAGTCCCTTTGGTATCCAATGTCTCAACATAGCTGGCACCTATTATTTGCATGGCTGCTGCAACTGCCAGTGTATCCCCCTGGTCATTGACCTGTTCTTTCATGTTCCTGACCCTTATGTACCGGTCTGGCATGAGCTCTTCATGTTCAATTGCATGGCGCGCTTCACTTATAAGCCATGGGAAGAATTGGAGCGCTGAAATCTCCAGAGTGACAGCATTCTTCTTGTTAAAGCTCTGCGCCTTACCCTGCTCGCCGAGTATCTTTTTCCGATAATTATCCAGGCTCACAAAGGCCCCCTTATCCCTTTGCTCTTCAAGCCACTGCAGATCGACGAGATAAGGAGAATCAATCTCTTTGAGCCTCCTTTTCAAATTGTTGAGATCGCGCGCCTGTGCGGCTTTTCGGTTTATCTCATCAGGGCCACCATATTTTTCCACAATCTTCAAAAACTCATTGACAAGCTCATTTTCAGGATCCAGCAGGAACTGGTTGATTTCCTCAACCCGCTCTGGTGGAATCCTTAAACGCTCCCTGAGATCACTCATGGCTCCCCCTCCCTTCCTATTCATATTCCTTTATGACTTCGCGCAGTTTTTCCTCTTCTCCCTTGATCATGTGATAGCAATGCTCATCAGTGGGAAATGCTCCACTCTGAACGTCCTTGATGTACTCCTTGAGCGCATTGGTCACCACTTCAGCTACGTTTGCATATCGCTTGACAAATTTTGGGGTAAAGGCTGTAAACTGCCCAATAAGGTCTGAAATAATTAGAAGCTGGCCATCGCAGTCAGCCCCTGCCCCGATTGAGAGCACCGGGATCTTCAGCTTGCGCGCGATAAAGCCAGAGACCTCGGGCGGCACCGCCTCAATAAGAAGCATCTGGGCCCCTGCCTCCTCTATGGCAAGGGCATCTTCAATTACAAGTCTTGCTGATTCAGCCGTCCTTCCCTGTGCTTTGTGTCCTCCTATCTGACCTGAACTCTGGGGCGTAAGCCCGATATGGCCGATCACCACAATGCCTGAGTCAAGTATGGCCTCTATTCTTGAAATGACGCGCTTTCCTCCCTCCAGTTTAATGGCATCTACACCTGCCTCCTTAATGAACCGGATTGCATTACGTGCCGCCTCTTCGTCAGATACCTGGTAGCTCCCCAGCGGCATGTCACCCACAACGAACGTATTGGGCGCGCCGCGCCGAACAGCTTCACAATGGACAATACATTGATCCATGGTCACAGGCACCGTACTATCATAGCCATACACGCACATACCTAATGAGTCCCCCACAAGTATCATGTCTATCCCGGCAGCCTCGGCAAACTGTGCCGTGGGGTAATCATAGGAAGTGATCCATGTTATTTTTTGCCCCTCCTGCTTCATCCTCACAAAGTCGTGAACCATAAGCTTCTTCTTTTCCATCACATCCCCCTCCTGATATGTCTTAACTATTACGCGGCTCTGCCCGCTTATCCAAGCTTTCAGCCATTTTGCATTCGTTATTCGTTGCTAGTTATTTGTTATCCCAGATTATGAGCGAAGACCAGCCGAATCCATTTGAGGCAATCGTATGTTACCCCTGCCTGCCAGCAGGCAGGGAAGCAGCGTCGGGAGGTCCTTGGAAGACTGCATTTACCGGATGAGCCTCCCTTGAACTTTCGTGGCGGTCCGAGTAGGGATGCTCAGGTTACGAATAGCGCAGTCCATCACAATGCTCTCGGGCATCCCGTGGGGAGGACCGCCCCCCTGTAAGGAGTCAGATGCAGTCTGAAAAGGATCTTCCGACGCTGCAGCGAACGTAGCAAAACGATGTCCCATTGCTTTCCATCAAACAGGTGACGCCACAAGAGTGCTACACATTGATCCACAAGACAATTTGAATATTCGTGCCTAATCTGGGATTATTCATTATTCGATATTCGTTATTTGTTATTTTTTGTTCGTTATAGGAATCCCTTCATCCCCCTTAATCTCAGAGAAAATGACAAACGTCTCTGATCTCCCGTAGCCATCCAGTGCCGCAATCTTGGACTTAACAATCTTGCCCAATTCCTCCAGGTCCCGAGCAACCACATGAAGCAAATAGTCGAATCTCCCTGTGAGGTGATAGCAGGCCCTCACGCCGCGTATCTTCTTAACACCACCCTCGAATCTCCTGATAACATCAGCTTCATGCCTCTGCATGGTTACAGAGACAAATGCCTGAATGCTCAGGCCCAGTTTCTCTGGGTCGAGAATCGCTCGATAACCCTTAATCACTCCCCGCTCCTCCAAACGCCTCACCCGTTCGAGAACCGTAGATTGGGCAACTCCCACTTCTCTAGCGAGATCTACATTCTTGATCCGTGCATTTTGCTGCATAAGCCTCAAAATCTTTCTGTCTATTCTATCGACATCCATTTCCAACCTGCCTTTGCCGGCTTTTTATTCGAGATCAGGCCACTTTCTCGAATATTATTCGTATTAATTGGCCTATATCCTAATATTCTTCGTCTGTCAATAGCCTTGCTTCCCAATACTGACATTTACACAGGCCATCCCAACATTATCGATAGATATTACAGATTATCGTATGATGTTTATGAGTAAGGAAATTGTGTTTAATGTGGAAAGAGGCCAAGAGCCTTCAATCATTCAACAATGCCCTGGCCAAACAGGTTGCTAATTTCTTCTTGATCATAGCCAAGATTCTTCAGGAGTGATTTGGTAGCTTCGGGGCTATGGGATGCCACGTCGCCTGCGTGGCCTGGTGTGCGGGACAGACGCGGAGCAGGGGCTGGTTGTAGGATTCCTTGTCTTTCCAGGAATACCTTTCTTTGTGCATTGTGAGGGTGATTCGCCACTTCATTCAACTCAAGTACAGGTGCTACACATGCATCCGTGCCCTCGAATATTTCCATCCACTCATCCCTGGTCTTTGTCTTGAATACCTGGGCAAATCGCTCGATCATTTCTGGCCAGGCTTTCATGTCATTTTGATCAGGCAAGGTCGAAGGGTCCAGCCCCAGGCCCTGGAGGAGCTTTTCATAAAACCGCTTCTCTATTGCGCCAACGGCAATGAATTTACCGTCAGCAGTCTCATATGTCTGGTAGTAAGGCGCCCCTGAGTCAAGCACATTGGTTCCGATGTCCAGTGTCATGAGCTTGTGTCCCAGCAAGCCAAAGAAGAATGTGCATAGGTTGGCCGCACCATCTACCATTGCTGAATCAATTACCTGTCCTCTACCGGAGCGCTCCCTTTCAAACAGGGCGAGGAGGATGCCCATAGCACAGAGCATGCCACCGCCTGCAAAATCTCCCAGAATATTGCAGGGGGGAAGTGGTCTTTCTCCCTTACGCCTGAAAAGAGAAAGGGCACCAGAGACCCCAATATAATTTATGTCATGCCCTGCCATTGAGGCATAGGGACCGCTCTGGCCCCATCCTGTCAGCCGGGCATAAATAAGGCGGGGGTTTATCTCAAGGGCCTCTTCCGGGCCAAGGCCTAGAGACTCCATGACTCCTGGCCGATAAGGTTCAATGAGCACGTCATAGTGCTCAATCATCTTCCTCACTATGCCCACGCCCTGAGCGGCCTTTAGGTTTACGCGGATGAGGCGTTTGCCCCGATAAAATGGATTTTTCTCCATAAGATTGGGAATCTCAGGCATGCCCTTTGTGGGCCTGTCAACAACCACAACGTCTGCGCCAAAATCAGCAAGGATCATCCCGCAATAGGGTGATGGGGCAAGCCCTGCCATCTCAATCACCTTTATCCCATCAAGTGGCCTGTGGCCTTGGGGATCGTATGTTTCTTTACTCATGACCTCTGTGCCCTCCCGGTGGGTATAGTCAACTACCTATGTACGGGACTATAGGAGGCCTCACACAGACTGTCAAGGACCAGCCGAATTTGAGCTAATTGGTCTGCCATCCCTTTCCCAGTATGTATACACGGTGAGCTACAGCACCCACAAAGCATGTTGTTTTCTCATCCCTAAGTTGATAGAGATAAAAGGGAAGGATCAACTGGAAAAAGAGTTTGAGAAGGAGTTTGCTTGCTCAGCCACACATTTGACGTCCCGGAGCCCGGGGTCGTGGAAATAACGGGCATGATAAGCCCCACGATAATGACAGCCGGGATAGTAGAGATAGTTAAGTCCGTCCCAGGAGTGAAAAAAACTATATTGTAGAACTGGGCAGCACCCCCTAGGAGAGATATGACGGGAACATCAGTACTCATCTGGGGCATTATTTTTGGCTCGACCGGGTTGGGGTTTTTCACTTACGGCAGAAAGCAGAAGGCCTCTATTCCCCTGGTCGTGGGGGTCATCTTCTTCATAATTCCCTACCTTATTACAAATCCCTATTGGCTCGTTCCAACAGGTATTGTCCTGGGAATGATACCATTCATTGTCAGGGTACAAGGCAGCGCCAAGGCTCCCGCGTTGATTACGCGTTTCCTCCCGTGCCGTCATCACACGGTTCGTCATCGCTATCCGCCCTGTGGTGCTCTGCACTGGGTGCCGTTGTGCAGTACGGAAGATCGGATCGTCCTCCCTCTTGTTTCTTTTTATTTTCCTTGCCTTGCTCTGGTTTCATAGCATCCTTGTCTTCAGTCCCTTCCATCTTTTTCACCTCCAAAACCTCTTTAGCCATAAATATAAACATTCATTTTACCTTTGATTACAATGGGCTCATGTGAAGATGCTGCTTCATCAATAAGCCGATAAAGTTTCGATCTTGCCTCGGTAGCGGTGAGTGTCGGCATGGTTCTTCTCCTTTTTAAATAGTCATAGATGTTTTAGTATGATACTTTATTCCACATGATCAGTCAAACTGAACACTTATTCACAAATACCTTTTTGTATGCCTCCTCCATGCGAGGAGCCAAAGAGAGATGTTAAGCGCCAATAATGCCAACGCTATTATACATTGACTTTTCCTCGTTAAGCCCGGGGGGTAAACAATAGGCATGATATATCTATCAACAAATCCAGTCTGGCCGCCTAACAGACCAGCTTTCATACGAAGCCAATCCTCCAGGTATGTGAGAGGGCAAATCCAACCAAAATACTCAACTGCCGCTCCCCAGGCTACCGACGGTATATGTGCATAAATAGCTTTAAACCACCAAATGGTCAAAGCTCCCCCTGCGACCACAAACACGATAAATCCAAAATGAATTATTATCACAGCATCTGCTAGAATCTTGTAAATCATATGTGTATTATAACATCTATTCCATTGAGAAGCAGTTTCATTCAAGATCGGGTTTGTGGTTAGAGGCCTGGAAGCACTCATCGAAATCGGCAGAGGCAGAGGAGGACAAAAAAACAGGGGCCATATAATTTATCCTCCTTTTGGGGTGACTTAGATAAAAGGCCGTATGTTGGGCGATACGAACAGGCTCTTATCATCTATGACTGGAGCAAGCCTTTCAATTGGAGAGGAAAACCTCTGGTATAGAATGGCCATCATTAGACGGAAAAAGGTGAAAGGAGTGATTATGGATTTTAGGCCACTATTCCAACCAAAGACCATGGCTGTCATCGGTGTTTCCATGCAAAATGACCAGCATCCGGCCAACGTGATTTTCCGCAAGAATCACCTCCGCTATCCTGTAAAGGTGTACGCCGTCAATCCTCGAGGAGGGACACTCCAGGGTGAGCCTGTTTACAAGAAGATAGCGGATGTCCCCAAGAAAGTTGATCTAGCGGTAATCGCAGCCAGGGCAGATCATGTGCCCCAGATCCTACGTGAGTGTATTGAAGCCAAAGTAGGAGGTGCAGCCATCATATCGGGAGGGTTTGCCGAGGTGGGCCGGAGTGATCTGCAGGGGCAAATTGTTTCTATGGCTAAAAAGGCTGACTTTCCGTTTATCGGGCCCAATTGCCTGGGGATTTATGTGCCTTTTGTATTTGACTCCTTTTTTCTTCCCACAGAACGTATGGTAAGACCAGATCCCGGTAACGTGGCTGTAATAAGCCAGAGTGGCGGCATTCTCGTGGACAATATGGTCAAGTTCAAAGAAGAGGGCGTTGGTTTCTCGCTCGGTGTAAGCATTGGTAACAAGGCTATGATAAGAGAAATTGATTTACTGAAATATCTGCAACAAGATCCTGCGACCAAGGTTATCGCATTCTATATTGAGGGCTTCAACAACGGTGAAGGGCGGGAATTTGTCATGGCTGGTTCGCGTTCTAGAAAACCTGTGGTAGTAATTAAGTCGGGGAAGACCTCGGGCGGAAGCCGAGCTGTCATGAGCCATACTGCCTCCCTTGCAGGTGATTACGAAATTTTCTCAAAGGCCATGTCACAGATGGGGATTGTTGAGGCAAAAAATGAACTGGAACTAATTTCCTTCTGCGAGTCTCTGAGTTGCTATCAAACACCGATACAAGGAACTGTTGGAATAATCACGGGAAGTGGCGGTCACGGGGCAATGGCCGTGGACGTGTGCTCAGCCCATGGATTCGATGTGCCTCCCCTACAGCCTGATCATCAGGATAGCATCAGGAAGGCCCTGTCCGAGAGCATCAAGAGCATCGCATCCCTGCAAAATCCTATTGATCTCACAGGAAGTGCTGTTGACGAAGATTTTGTCGTAGCAGCGAGACACCTAAGCTCTATACCTGAGATAGACTGCGTTATACTGTTGCTGCTACCATACCTGCCGGGTATTACCTCAGACCTGGGAGCAAGGTTAAGTAATATCTATCAGTTGGCCGGCAAACCACTTATAGCCTATGTACCCCACGTGGAGAAGTTCAGGATGCTGATTGAAGGATTTGAGCTCAACGGAGTACCAGTATCCCATTCCATAGAGGCAGCAGTGCTAATGGCAGAGGCCCAGAGAAAAAACAAGCCTCTATAAATACCTGCCATATTCTTCAGCATATTCCTCATTCCAGGCCTTGTGGGCTATCTTGTGGTAATTCTGAGCATACTCGTCGAGATAAGGCGCAAGCTCGTTTATTATCTTTTCCGCACCCACGTGCGTCGGAACAGGTCTGTGGCGCCTGACAAGATCACGAAGCGAGTGTGGATTATCAATAATCATGCACGGGCAAAGAGGATTCTCCGACCAAGGCTGATGTGCCCTAATGTCATTGAAAAAGTCAGAGTTCAGGACTTCTTTGAGGGACTTTTCTTTAATATTATCCACAGCAAAGTGCACGAACACGCACGGCTCTACATCTCCATTGGCATTAATATGGAAATACTCCCTTCCGCCTGCAATACATCCGTCTACGTATGGCCCGTCATTCCAGAAATCACAAATGAAAAACGGCCAGTTGTTCCTGATATACCTGAGGCGCTTTCGCACGGTGTCGCGCATTTCAGGGCTAAGCATAAGTCCCAAATCAGGCTCCCTTCCGATGGGTATGTACTGAAAATACCAGATAAGAAATACGCCCTTTTCCGCCATCAGGTCTGCGAATTGTTCACTACTTATCTCCAGGTAATTCTTCCGTGTCTGGCATACGGAGGCTCCAAAAAGCACACCCTCTTCGCGCAAATAATCCATGGCTTTCATTATTTTCTTGAAATGGCCCTTGCCTCGGCGCTCATCAGTTATCTGTTCAAAACCCTCAACACTAATCATGGGGGCCACGTTGCCCATTTTTGCCAGTCTCCTGGCCATCTCCTCGTCAATAAGGGTTCCATTGGTATAAACCTGGAACATCATCTCCTTGTGGTTTTCAAAAAGATCCAAAAGGTCCTTCCGAATGAAGGGCTCCCCTCCTGAGACTGTTATGAAGGCCATACCGAGCTCTTCTGCTTCGCCGAAGATACAGTCCAATAAATCCGTGCTTAGCCCATAATCTTGCTCATACTCCCCGGAATAGCACCCGTAGCATTTGAGATTGCAGCGCATAGTGGGGCTGATGACGAAAAATAGAGGCGGCCTGAAACCCAGATCCTCTGCTATCTCTTCCCTGTACGTCGTACCGTAGAGCAGTCCTTTAATGAAAAGATTATAGATGGTCCTGAACCTGGCCTCGGGAGACAGATCGTGGAGAACTTTCTCCACTACCTTTACTGCAGGGTGCCTTTCTCGAATATATTGTTTCAGGGATTCTGCGGTTTGGATGTATTCGGGGTTTTTAAGGAGCTTTTGGCCGAGGCTTATCATGGTTTCCATGTTATCCATGGTGAGCCTTGGGAGGAGCTTTACCATCTGGCGAATAACCCAGCGGCGTGAAGCGTCTTTGGCCTGTTTCAGCACTGCCATCTTCTTCCTCCTTCCCCGCACTGAAGCGGCAATATCAGAAGCATGTTGGCAAGGCTAATCAAAGAACAAATGATCCTTTAATATCCATTTTCCCTCTTTCACTTGTTACTGTCAACAGAGGGAAATCATTTCTAGATGTGCATCTTCATTATTTTTCTCCTATTGACAGAAGCAGTCATTTCTGAATAGATTCCTTCAGAATATCTTTATGTGAGGAAAAATAAACACGCATGCAATGGATTTCAATAGCTATACCCCTCGCCATAGGATTTGCTTTAGGACTATTGGCCGCCTTGGCCCTCCGTGTCCTCCATTCGAGAAGCGCACAAAACCTTGCCCAGCAGATCCTGGAAAAAAGTGAAGAAGAGAAGCGTGAAGCAATTGATCGGATCGTTTCTGAACTCAGGACAAGCTTCGGAGATCTATCCTTTGAGGCCTTGAGAAAATCGACTGAAGAATTCCTGAAACTCGCTAAATCTAGATTTGAGGCCGAGAGGGACGTCTCAGCCAAGGAACTTGAGGCCAAAAAGGCCTTGATTGACGCTCAACTAAAGAAAATGAACACTGAACTGGAAAATGTCTCAGGTCTGGTGAGAGACCTGGAGAAAGACCGGGCAGCTAAATTCGGCCAACTGGCCAGCCAGCTCAAGGCCTCCCAGGAACAGGTCTCGGAATTGCTCAAGACAACCAATGCGCTCCGAGAGGCACTTGCCAGCACAAAGGCCAGGGGGCAATGGGGAGAGCGGATGGCAGAGGATGTACTGCGAGTGGCAGGCTTCATTGAGAACATAAATTATGTAAAACAAACAGCAATAGCAGGGGGTACGAGGCCTGACTTTACCTTTTTGTTGCCCAAAGGACTCAGGCTCAATATGGACGTCAAGTTCCCTCTTGACAATTACCTAAGGTACCTGGAAGCGGAGACCGAAATGGAAAGGGACCGTTTCAGGACCACTTTCTTGAGAGACGTGAAAGCAAGAATTAAAGAGATCACCACGCGCGACTATATCAACCCCGAGCAGAATACCCTTGATTATGTCCTCCTTTTCATACCCAACGAGCAGGTCTACTCATTCATCCAGGAGCAGGACCCCACCGTGGCAGAAGAGGCATTGAAAAACAAAGTCATAATCTGCTCACCCATCACCCTTTTTGCTATCCTTGCCGTGATTCGTCAGGCCGTGGATAACTTTGCTCTCCAAAGGACCTCTGGGGAGATTCTTACCCTCCTGTCCGCTTTCAAGAAACAGTGGCAGGCATTTATTGCCAAGCTGGAAACCCTGGGTAAAAGGATAGATGACACTCGCAAGGAATATGATGCGTTGATGATAACACGCAGGAGACAGCTTGAAAAGCCCCTCAATCGGCTCGAGGAGTTGAAGCAGAGCAGGATCCTTCCCCCGGGCACAGAGGAGCCTCCGGATAGCACAGAAAACCATTAGTCACCACCGTGGGGGTTCGAAATCAGTTCCTCGAACCTCTCGACCAGGCCGTGGACAAGGCTGAGGGCTTCATCCCAAGGTGCGAAACGGGCATCATCAACTCCCCCAATACGCAGCAGATCTGCAGGCACGCATCTGCGTCCGTATTCCAATGCCCTTGCCAGTTCGTCGATTCTCCCGCAGTCTGCCCGCATAATCCTCTCCAACAACAATGCAGTCATATAGCCAAACACATAGCTAAGGCAATAAAAGGGCCTGTGAAATAAATGGGGAATCAGGGCCCATGCCCACCTGTACCCCGGGCAAATCTCAACGCTATCTCCGAAAAGGCCGGACTGGGTTTTCATCCAGATTTCGCAGATGGCCTGGGAGGAAAGTGGTCCAAATTTTCTTTGCTCATAAATCCCTTGCTCAAATAGCACTATGGAATGCTGCCGGAAGAGGCTGATAAATGATGAGTCCAGGACAGCCCCAAGAATACTTTTCTCATCAAGCCACTGTGGTGGCCTATCAATGAGATAAGCAGCTAGGGCATTTTCAAAAAACATTGCAACTGCCTCTGAGACAAAGTCTAGTGGCATATAGTTAAGGTAGGTTTGGGAGGAAGCCAGGCTATAGTGAATGGCATGGCCCAGTTCATGGGCCATCAACATTACATCCCTGAGGCTACCGTTATAATTGATGCTTACATATGGAGGCACCGAAGGGACCATTGCCAGACACCGCGCCCCCGGTTCTTTCCATTTATCAGGGAAGGCGTGAATTCGCTTTTGCTCGAAGCAGGACTTTGCATTCTCATAAAACATTGCTACGAGACCTTTTAGTGCATCGAGGACCCATGACCGCGCTGCTGTGAAAGGAATCTCTGCTCTGGAGCCAACAGGGGCATACACATCCCAGATTTGCATTTTCTCCATGCCAAGGGCCTTGGCCTTTAGATGAAAATACTTCCTTATCACAGGATACGCCTTATCCGTTTCTGACAGGATAAAGTCAAACTCAGGTGTCCCCATGCGGTTGGTTATAAGTTTTTCTTCCCAGGGCCGATCTATCCCCCTCTCTGAGCTTTCCTTCAATTTGATCGAGACAATGTTATTCAATAGATCTGTGAAAAGGGCCTCCCTTTCCCCAATTGCCGCCAGGAGCCCCATATATGACTCTTTCCTAAAGGCTGAATCAGAAGTGTAAAGTGCGGACAGTATTTGAGGTATGCTTAATTCCTGCACGCCAGTGCCCGAGTCCACGCTCACCACAATCGAGGACAACAGCCTATCGTAGGCCAAGGAGTGAGTATCTTTTAGCCTTTTGATGGCCATCTCCTCTTCCTCTGGCAAGGCGTAAGGGACCACGAGTGCCATCTCCCACAGGAAACCCGAATACCGGGATAGCTCGTTGCTTGAAGCCAATTCGGCAAGCACATCAACAGGAAGAGACCTCAACTTGGCAATGAAAAACTCCAGCCTTTCGCACACCTCTCTGTACGCTCCTGTTACCTGCTCCAACAGCCTCATCCTTTCCCCACTTGATCTATTCTCAATTGCGCGGAGCTTGGCGTAAAGGAGAGGTTTTGAAGCGAATTCCATTATGGCCTCGAATTCCGTGATGGCATGGCAGAGGGCTCGGGGATTAGAATAATCCAAGGACTCCTTGTACCGCAGGGAAAAGCTTTCGGCCTTTTCCCTAGCTCTGTCCAGGTCGGAAAATATCTGCTTCTCTGCATTTGCAGAATATACACTCTCCAAACTCCATCTTGGAGCCTCTATTTCAACTATGCTGGTCATAAACAAACCTTTTCCCTTCTCTCTTCATATTTAGTGGTCAAGGGGCGAGGATTTAGGGTGTAGGCCCTTAGAAAAATATAACGAAATCCCAAAAAGTTAAAGAATACTCTTTTTGCTCAGATGCAGTGGCACATTTAAGTGAATCCGGTTTCTGGCCGATAAAAACTTAGGATCTGATTAGTGGTGTTTGAAAAACGGTTTGCCTAACCTATTGCAGCAGGAGGCTGATATGAAGAGGGAAAGAGTGATCCGTTTACCACGCAAAACGAACCTCTCATCCACCAATCACACAGATCATAACCCGCCGCCACACCGTCACAGC